>NZ_JAGGDM010000052.1:0-1635 GCF_017653625.1 Alteromonas sp. K632G | reverse complement strand
CCCCCTGTGTCAGGATAGTTGTCGCCTCAGTTTTTCATAGTATTAGACAGGGTGCGGAAGTTAGGCATGAGTGAGACATTATCCAGAAGAACATAAAAAGGCAGTGGTTAGTAAGTTGATTGAAAGCGGTTTATCATTACGCCAGTTTGCGCAAAGAGAAGGTATTAGCCTGTCTACTTTGTATGGTTGGCGGGATAAGTATACAGAGGCCGATTTCAGTTTGACTAAAAGTAATACGCCAGATAGTTGGACAGCAGAGCAGAAGTTTTCTGCAGTGATAGAGACTGCTGCCATGTCGGAAGTTGAGGTAAGTGAATACTGCCGGAAAAAGGGCCTTTTCCCGGAGCAAATCCAGCAATGGAAACATAGCTGTATCTCCGGTAATCAATCCGAGGCGGATAAGCGTAAACAGCAGGCCCAGGAACGTAAAGCGGATAAGAAACGCATTAAAGAGCTGGAAAGAGAGTTAAAACGCAAAGACGCAGCGTTAGCCGAAACTGCTGCGCTTCTGGTGCTTAGAAAAAAGTTAAATGCCTACTGGGGGGAAGACGAGGACAACTAACCACGTTCTCAGATAGGCAATACTATATTTCACTGATTGATGAAGCCGTTAGTGCGGGGGCCAGAAAGCACAAAGCCTGTGGCATCATCGGCTTATCCCTGCGCACGTTACAACGATGGCGGGACGCGGATGGAATTTGTGCAGATAAGCGCCCGGAGGCGAGCAGGCCGACGCCTGCAAATAAGCTAACTGAGATAGAACAACAAGCCATTTTGGATATCTGTAATGAAGAACGGTTTGCCAGTCTCCCGCCTAGCCAGATTGTTCCCATATTAGCTGATGAAGGAATTTATCTGGGTTCGGAATCCAGCTTTTACCGTATATTAAAAGCCAATAATCAGCTTACCCACAGAGGCAAAGCAAAACCCAAAGGGACACTGGCGAAACCTGATGGGTTTACCGCTACGGGCCCCTGTGAAGTGTGGACCTGGGATATATCGTACTGCCCCTCTACGGTCATTGGCCGGTTCTTTTATCTGTACATGATAATGGATATTTTTAGCCGTAAAGTCGTGGGATGGGAAGTGTACGATTGCGAGTCTGGTGAGCATGCCGCTAGCCTATTAGAGCGCACGCTATGGTCTGAGAAATGCGTGAATGAAGAAATAATCTTGCATTCTGATAATGGCAGTCCGATGAAGAGCCTGACCATGCAAGCAAAGATGATTGAAATGGGCGTTATCGGCTCTCGCAGCCGCCCCGGTGTCAGTAATGACAATCCCTACTCAGAATCTCTGTTCCGCACAGTCAAATACTGCCATAGATGGCCGAGTGAAGGCTTTAAGTCGCTGGAGGAAGCGCGAGCCTGGGTGCGAGATTTTGTCCGCTGGTATAACACCGAACATCGCCATAGCCGCATAAGATTCGTTACCCCAGAGCAGCGACACAAAGGTGAAGACCAACAGATACTGGCAAAGCGCACTGAGTTATATGCCGAGGCAAAAGTGAGAAATCCAAGTCGTTGGTCTGGTGAAACCAGAAACTGGGATAAGATCGGAAGCGTAGAGCTAAATCCGGAGAATAAAAAAGAAGCAGCTTAACAGCTCAGGCGACAACTACCTTGAAAAACGCCG
>NZ_JAGGDM010000050.1:0-1747 GCF_017653625.1 Alteromonas sp. K632G | reverse complement strand
TGTTAACACCAAGCGACTTTGTCGTATCTTAATTACCAAGCGATTCTGTCGTAAGCGCTAATTACCAAGGGAAACTGTCGGTCACTTTTTTACATGTCTGGTAATGTTCTTTTTTTGAATATTTGAGGCATGTTGAGGATGATCGTGATGGATTCTAAAGCTCAACTAACCGTTGATATTATTGCTAAAGTGGTTGAAGGCAGGATAACAATTGTCAATGCTGCTAAGTTACTCAGCAAGTCTCGACGCACCATTGAACGCTACGTAAAGCAATATCAGCAAGTTGGTATTCAATTCGCTATTCATGGTAACAGTGGTAAAGCCCCACTCAACAAAACGCCGGAATCAATAAAAAAAGCGGTGCAGGTCTTAATCAAAGAAAAGTATTTTGATTTAAATTTGCTCCATCTTGCGGAAAAGCTAGAAACTGATGAACACATTGTCGTGAAACGAGAGACACTGCGTGGTTGGGCACATGATATTCATCATGTTAAACGAGCCAAACGAAGACGTAGCAATGTTCGAAAACGCAGAGAGCGCATGGAAGCACCGGGTCTAATGATGCAAATGGATGGCAGTCCACATCTCTGGTTTGGGGATAAAAAGCACTGTTTAATTGCCATGATTGATGATGCAACCAGTGAAGTCTACGCCGAGTTCTTTCCCTCAGAAACGACGGTTGGTTGTTTGCAAGTGATGCGAGATTGTATTGAAGCCAAAGGCGTGTTCAAAACGCTTTATGTCGATAGAGCCGGTATCTTCGGCGGCCCTAAACGCTGCAACTTCTCACAGATGCAGAGGGCTTGCGAAGAGCTAGGGATTGAAATCATCTTTGCCAATTCACCACAAGGCAAAGGCCGTATTGAGCGAGCATTCGATACCTTCCAAGACCGTCTTGTTCCCGAGCTTAGGCTGAACAATATTAATGATATTGCTGCCGCCAATGCCTACCTTAAACACGTCTTTATTCCGCAGTTCTGGCAAACCAAAATTCAAGTTAAATCAAAACAAGCACCTGAATTTACGCCTCTGTCGAAACACATCAACCTTGATGATATCTGCGTCATTAAAGATCACCGCAAAATACGTAATGACCATACCTTCAGTTATGGCAACAAGTTCTACCTAATAGATTCACCGCTCAAGCACTCCATTACCAATCAGAAAATCGAGATAAGGAACACGAGTAAAAAAGGGTTTACCGCTCACTTCGCTGGTCGCAAACTGAAGATCTCGGAAGTTAATGAACCAAGCAAACTGGCATCAGAAGACTTGGCAATACAGAAGAAACTTGAAGTATTAGCGTTAATCGAAAAGCTTGGAAGTGTCAGCGCTGCATCGCGCCAAAGTGGCGTATCACGGGACACTATTCATCGACACTTAAGACTGGTTAAGCAAGGTGGCCCTGCCGCACTAAAACGCCAAGAAACACCTGATGTGCGTCACAAAAACTGTGTGGATAAGGCGATAGAAGACGCCGTTGTGCAATTCTCAATTGAACACCCTCACCTTGGTCAGCAGAAAGTCGCGATAAAGCTCAGTGAAGCCCTAGGTGTTGATATTAGCGCGGGCGGTGTGCGTAGCATTTGGCTAAGAAACAATATGAATACCACCGCATTGCGAGTCGAAAAATCTAATGCTCTGGCTGAATCGGCATAAAAGATAGCCAGTTTAGCAACTGGCTGATATGCTATTTACGACAAAATCGCTCGGTAATTAGACCGACACAATCCCTTGGTAATCACAC
>NZ_JAGGDM010000005.1:0-238500 GCF_017653625.1 Alteromonas sp. K632G | reverse complement strand
TACGATATTTACCTAATTTGCCACACTTATAAGTAGTAACCCACCTCCGCAGCCATTTATTGGTGTGGTCTACAGAGGATTAAGTCTTTTTAGAGGGGAAAATCCCTAGAACCCCATGATGAAGCCACGCTTAAAGCCCTTGCTGACAAAGTAGCCCCCTTAGGGATAGAGCGCTTTGTACTAGATGACGGCTGGTTTAAAGGCCGAAGAAATGACAAAGCTGGCTTAGGCGACTGGACAGTAGATGAAGCCATTTACCCAGAAGGACTAGATGGGCTTATCGACCACGTTACCGATAAAGGCATGGAATTCGGCATATGGTTTGAACCTGAAATGGTTAACCCAGATAGCGATTTGTACCGCGCACATCCTGAATGGGCGTTACACACCAAAAATAACCCCCATGTACCCTTTCGTAATCAGTACGTACTCGATTTAACGAACCCTGAAGTGGTTGAGTACCTTTATAAAGTCATCACCGACGTACTAAGCACTTACCCTAAAATTAGTTACATTAAGTGGGACATGAACCGCGATGTAAATCATCCTGGCAACCTACATGGCAAACCAGCTATGAATGGCCAAATGGCGGCTTTGTATACGTTAATCGATCGCGTTAAAGCGGCACATCCGGGTATTGAAATTGAAAGCTGTTGTTCAGGCGGGGGGCGTGTGGATTTAGGTATATTACCTCACACCGACCGTTTTTGGACGTCAGACTCTAACGACGCGTTAGACCGCTTGTACATACAGCGCGGCTTCTCTTACTTCTTCCCTTCTGAAGTGATGGGCGCACACGTAGGCCCTCGCGATTGCCATATTACTGGCCGTAATTTACCGATTGAGATCCGCTCTGCGGTATCGATGTTTGGCCACATGGGTATTGAGATGGACCCCCGTGAGCTTACTGAGCACGAGCAAGACACCCTGAAATCGGCTATTTCGCTATATAAAAAATACCGCCATATTACCCACGGCGGCGATTTATACCGTATGGATGATGATGGCCTTAACGTGAAGTTTGGTTATGTATCAAAAGACAAAGCCGAGGGTATTTTTGCCTACAATAGCGTGAAAGAAACCGGGCGTACTACACCATCTCGTTTCTATTTTGCCGGGCTTGATGCCGATAAGTCCTATACCCTTGAGCGGGTTTGGCCGGGTACATTGAAAGAATACTCACCGTCTATTTTGCAAAAAACAGACGGGCAAGTATTTAGCGGTGAAGCGTTAATGAAATACGGTATGCAAATGCCGGTTTTATTCCCGCAAACTTCGCTTATTTATACCGCTAAAGAAGTGTAGTTCGATAAAAATACGCTGCATAAAGCTTAAAGAAAGCGAACCACTAGGTTCGCTTTTTTATTTGTTTTTTGAGGTTTTTCATTATTTTTGCCAAACGTTTATCACCGTCTTTTGTCACTTTCTCAAGGGTGCTAGATGCCATTGAAACATCATCAGCATTTAGGAACAGCTCGGCTAAACGTAAGTTAGCCCAATTCTTACTTGGCAACTGATGAGTATCAATATCTGTCGCCTCTAATTCAGCCAAGTAATAGTTAAGCGCATCAATTCCCGACTTAGTATATTGGCTGGTTTCTACTGCCACCCAGCCTATACGATAAGTGCCATATAGTTGGGTAAACTTACTTTCAGAATACGTGTTCCATGCTTGTTCATCTGCTTTCTGTGCTTTAACTACGTTAGTGTTTAATAGAGGGGTTAGCGCTGCTATCGCGTCATCGTATTCTTCACCATCTATATGCAATCGACCAAGCTCAAAACGTGCCCGAACTTCGAATTCAGGCTTTTCGCTAAGCTCAATTAACATTGCTTTTGCTTCAGCAGCTTTATCGTCTGCAGCGTAAATTGTTGCTGTCGCAAACTTGCCTTCTAGTGCATCCATTTGCGTAATTTTGTCAGCAAGCTTTTTGGCTTCATCTATATCGCCACCAGCGATAGACGGCGCGACTATGTAAAATTGCATTAGCGCCTGATAAACCTCAATTTCATCTGGTGCCACTTCAATTGCTTTTTGTAGGCTCGCTTTGGCTTTTTTGGCATAACCTAGGGCGGAAAAAACACTATCCATTGCTTGCGCACCCATCACGTTAGCCTGCATATGGTAAGCGCGGTAATTGTCTTTATGCTCGTCAACAAATTGAGCCGCCATATCCTCAGCGTCATCTAAATCTGTATTCATTAACGCCGAAATTAACACGTTATATTGCTTCGGGGTTTTCGATGTTATGGGCTCAAGTGCGCTCACTATACTTTCATAATCCTGCGCTTGAAACATAGCGTCTAATACGTCGTCAGAAGGTAATGCGCTAGCGTTCGCAAACGACACAAAGAATGATGAACACAGTAAAGCGGCTATATTTGCACCCTTAAACGCAGTAATAGCAGGCAGACACAAACAATGGAGAACAGTTAATTTGTTTTGATTTCGCTGGATGAACATTCCTTTGCCTTAAGTAAATAAGCGTTAAGTAGTAAATTAGCATGCTTAATATGACTTCTCTAACTGAATAAGTAACAAAGCATGTCTTGCCAGAATGAAACCTTGGTCTGTGGGTATGGTATGGGTATGCGTATGGGTATAGCACAGCGCGAAACAAAAAAAGGCCTAACACGGTTAGGCCTTTACGGTATTTTTTATTGTTGGAGATAGTAAAGGTTACGCCTATTTCTTAGGTTTGCCTTCCATTATTAAGCCTAACGCATAGCGATTGTCGAAGCCTTTCCAGACTTCTGGCACTTTGTCGTCTACGGCAACTTGCCCACTATCACCTTCAACATTTAAATAAGCACAAAAGTCAGCTTTTCCTTTCACATGGCATTCCATCATAGCCAATGCAAAGTGTTCGTTTATGTCATTCATAGTTTCTGAACGCCAAGCCGGCTCTAAGTAATGGCCAATATCGAATTCGTTGCCAAATGCTTCTTTAGGAGCGGGATGGGGTGCAATATTGTGTCTGGCATTTTTGTACGTAAGCAGTTTACTGTCTTCGTTACCTGTATTTTCAAATAACCACTGTATACCTTGGTAACCAGCAATATCATCATGATCACCAGCGACATATAGCATGGGAACGTGAATATTATTAAGTGCATCTTCTGAAAACGCTTTATGTTGACCGCCCCAAGGCGCTAACGCCATCGCCGCTTTCCAGCGCGTATCTACGCTTTCAGCGTCGGCATTACCACCGGCACAGGTGTTAAGTACATTTTGTAGCGCACTGAGAACCGCAGGGTCTGTCACGCCAGTAAAGCTAGCAGTAGCTTCAGTTCCAAAGTTATAACAACCACCAACGGTATTCACCGCACCAAAACCACCCATGGAATAGCCAATAAGCCCGGCATTTTGGGTATCAACAACATCTTTAAATAGCGCATGTTCACTTACCGCATTCAACGTTAACACTTGATCTCGTGAGCGGTTTAATAGCGTGCTAGGGAATCCAGCATAAGGGGCATTGGTAAAATCTACATCTTCGTTAGTAGAGTCGGTATGATCTATCCCAGCCACAATATAACCATGAGATGCTAAGTGCTCACCAAGGTAATACATTATTGTGCGATAACCCGTATAGCCGTGAGACAACACAACGACAGGGTAACTGCCTTGCGGTTCTGCCACACTGGCATCGCGAATAGCATCAGCTTGAATACTAAACTCATTACCACTACGGGTTTGATTTTCATACGTTGTGGCCGCGCCGCTATCAGTGGTGGGGTACCAAACTTCCAGTTTCAATACTCGGTCAACAACTTGCCCTTGTAAGGTAACTACGGGCTTTGGATAGTTAACAGTTAAGGTTTTAACGCCCACTTGATAGGCGCCTTTTTCACTTAGCTCGGGCGTAATATCACTAGGATAGTCTTGATAAAGCGTCTGCGCTGAATATGCCGGTGTGGCTGCTAATAATGCTGCGATACATAACAGGGATAACGTTTTCATAATTTGCTAATTTTTTGTTAATTATTGTGCATAGCCTATATTACCTCTATGACCTCAATAAACAAGGCATAGCCCATTGATTAAATGAATTGTCATCAATAAGACTGGTAAATTAAAACGGCAATTTTGAAAGTAAGAAATGTAAACGTATAACCTAAAGGCTATTTTTGTACTCTGAATACAGCAAAGCACACGATAAGAATGAGTGCGAGGGTAGCGCAAGAAGTTACCAACGAAACAGTTACCCCTTGGACTAACAAGGTTCCAGCAACTAAAGCCCCTATTGCGCCTGCTCCCACCTTAGCTGCGGCAACCCACATGTACGTTTGCGCCGCGCTGTGCGCTGGGGCAAACTCAGTTCGTGCCGCTAGGCTGGAAGTAAAGAATATGGCATTGGCTACACCACACAACCAGTAGCCCGCCGCCCCAAGAACGAAAGATGGACTTAGGCTTGTGGCCAGTAACGCCACCAACAAAAAACTTCCTGCCCGCTTTAATAATGTTAAGGGCTCTTTCGAGAGTGGCCTAAAGATGAGAAATAGCGCACCACTTAAATTTCCTACCCCGTATGCTGTGACCAGATAAGCGCCGTGATGCTCTGCGTGCTGCCAATGTTCGCTAAGATAAACAGCCAATACGGGCAAGGCTGCAATACTAAATGCTGCTCCCGATGTCATCACCATCGTGCGTACCAGTGCGCTCGAGTTTTTAAACGCATAAAACACGCTTTTAAACCCTATATCTAACGAGGCGTCAGTCTTTGGTAGTGCATGCTTTTTAGGGAAGCTTAAAATGAGTATGCCGGCTAACAGAGGTGTGAACACCAGCACACTGACAGCCACCTTGGTCGAGAACAGGGCGGATAAAGAAGCGACAATAAACGGGCCCAATGTGTGCCCTACCCCATAGGTAATGGTGTCCCAGCTTTGCGCCTTTCTAAGAGATGTATTGCTTGCGCTAACTAAACTTGGCAGCTGAGTGCCCAAGCCCCCCATAATAAACGAACTGCAAACACCACTTAGCAACAACGAAAACGCCAACAACCAAGCCAAATGCCTTTCAAAACTGAATATAGCCAAAAGAAAAAAGCAGGTGTAACTCAGCGCCGCCCCGCTAATAAGGTACTTAGGCTGCGAAACCCCATCCAACCAACGCCCGTATACTGGCCCTAACAAGTGGGGCAGCGTTAAACACGCCGCTAAAATGCCTGCCGCTTTTCCATCAAGCTCAAGGTTTCTAGCAAGCAATACGATGGCCACAATAGCGCCACCTGTTGCGGTGCGCGCGATAATGGCGGCTACAACATATTTGAATAATGGTGAAAAATGTTCTTTATTCAACGGTGGGCTACTCTTTTGGCTCAAGGCTACTTATTGGCTCAGGGCTGCTTATTGGCTCAAGGCTACTCTTTGGGCTCATGGCTGCTCTTGGCGCTGGGCTTTTGCGTTAGCATTGGCAACAGATTCAACCTGAGTCAGGTATAACTTAATCCAATGATAATTGCGTTAAAATCGCTTCGAGTTTTTGTTTATCTTCGGCCTGAAGGGGCTGTAGCGGATGAGGTAAACAGTTTGCTTCTGTGTACCCCAGTATTGCCGCCGCGGTGGCCATTACGCGCATACCGCCTTTATTGCGGGCGAATAAATCCCACAATGGGGTTAAGCGTTCAGATTGTGCTATTGCTGCTTGCGGCGATGTTGATTGACTCAATGCAATCATGGTTCTCACCGCATTAGGGAATAAACCTCCGAGTACAGATAACCATAAATCACATCCCGCCTGCATCCCCAAGGCACCAAATTTATCACCACTTACCCCAATGGCGACATGCTCTGGCACTATATTTCGCAGGCTCGAAAGTCGTGCTTTCCCAGCCGCATTACCATCAGCATTAGTATCAGCAAAAGGCATTCCGGGGATTTTAATCGCGCCAACGTTGGGAAGCTGGGTAACTTGGCGATATAGCTCGTCGCTGAAACTAAACTGGGTCACTCCAGGGTTCTCATAAATACATAAGGGAATTGAGATTTCAGCGGTAACCTTCTCGTACAGGCCAAATACTTCAGCTTCGTGTAGCGGGTGATAAGAAACCGGTGCTAACAGCAGCGCTTTCGCACCCGCTTGTTGCGCGGCTTCTGCGTTCT
This sequence comes from Alteromonas sp. K632G, assembly GCF_017653625.1. Classification (NCBI taxonomy): domain Bacteria; kingdom Pseudomonadati; phylum Pseudomonadota; class Gammaproteobacteria; order Alteromonadales; family Alteromonadaceae; genus Alteromonas; species Alteromonas sp. K632G. The sequence goes on along the minus strand of NZ_JAGGDM010000005.1, from coordinate 232,392 downwards.
TCAATACATCATAGGTACGCAGTGAGCCAATGCCTACCATTACCGGCGTGTCGCCAGCTATTCCTACTGACGATTCAGTCACCTTAACTAGCTCATCCCTTGATAAATAGGGATATAAACCTGTAGACCCCATTGCACAAATCGACTCAACATTGGCCTGCTTCAGGTTGCCAATCAACTTTTCAAAAGCGTGAAAATCAATTTTTTCATGGTGAAAGGGCGTAAGAGGAAAAGCACACAATCCGGTGAACATGGAGGCTCCTAATGCGAAGGGCAAGCGATGTATTTAAGCGATTAACGTTACTATACATCAATCATACACTTATCATTCGTCCACATACATCTCGTTACCTTCTAAACTAGAACAACATTTTATGCTTTTGAAAAGCTGATCATAGATTTTTCATTACGGTATCTGCCCATAACGCGCCGTCTTGTTGGCAACGACCATAAAGACAAATATCTTGGTTTGATAAGCGCTCGAACGTTTGGCTATCAAATCGCTCAATACCAATCACATTAATAAGCAAGGAACCTAGCGCATTGTCATGTGTTAGTAACGCTTGTTTTAAATGGGCTTCTAGTTTCAAACTGCCGACTAATGTCTCCATGTTCACTTTAAAAATGGCATCTACACCTGATAGCAATCCCACTAGAAAACATTCTAAGGGGTTAAGCGAAACCTCCTCATCCTGATTATTAAACGCAATAAGTTCGAGGGTTTTTGCCCGTGCTAACAATGACCGGAATAATTCAGTTGGGCTAGTAGAAACAGACATTAGCGACATTACAATTGCCCACTGCTTAACAACATCTAGCCCTATGATAACAACGGCTTCCCGTACACTGTTTACATCTCGAACCAGTTGATAAAGCGGGCAGTTAATTAACAGCAAAATTTTAGTAGTCAGCACAGGATCTAATGAAATGATTTCTGCGACCTTATCAACCTCTATGTCGTTTTTACTGAATTCAGACACTAGCTGCAGACTACTGTTTTGTTTTTCGCTTATTTCTTTACCACCAATAATGGTAGGGTTTTCAAGGAAGTCGCCTTGAAATAGGTCAAACCCTAGCGCTTTACAATTTTCGTATACCGTTTGGCTTTCCACTTTTTCTGCCAGTATTAAGCACTTCGACTTCTTTAAAATTGGTAGGCTTTTACTAAGTTGTGACTGGGTCACGTTAAGCACATCAACTTTTATTACTTTAAGGTATTTAAAAAAAGAAGCTTTAGATGGGTCTAATGCATATTCGCTTAGCGCAAAATCAAAGCCTTTGCGTCGCAATTGCTGAATACGTTTCAGGTTTGATTCCGTAGGCTCTACCGAAGCCAATATTTCCAAAATTATGTTTGGTTTTACCGCATAAATATCATCAGTTTCACTCAAGAAGGTTTGATCGACGTTGATAAAAATAGGTACATCTAAATGCCGTTCACTTTCAGCGATACTCTCACAAACATTGGCTAATCGCTTTGTGGTCATAAACTTTTTTGATGGGCACACATTTACGCTTGAAGAGGTATCTTCCGCCCCTTCATCTAAGCATAAGAACTCACAAGCATAGATTTCGTGGTTTTCGTTAAATACAAGCTGCCTTGCAGTTAACACATCCTTCACCATCGGCTACTCCATAAGATTACTAGGCTGCGGCTGAAAATCGGCCACTAATTAAAATGCATTAGGAAGCAATAATTGTCCTTATCTAGACCGCGCTGATCTTCGCAATTATCGCTATTGTCATCTACATTAAAATTGTCGCGGTTTTAACTGGCTTCATTACAAAGCGAGAACAAAATTAATTAGAAAAACCTTATGTAATAAATATTTAAGACAGGTTTTTATAAAACTGTTTGGCGATTCTTAAATAATAGACCACCTTTTCATGACTATAAAAGATATTGAAATTAATAGAGACCTGAAAAAAACCCAAAGTCTCATAAATCTGTTTTATCATCCCGTGCTTGTGGTTAATAACGACTTGGACATTCTGGCTTCAAATAATAAGTTGAATGAAAGTGAGGCACTGTCTTCCAATTTGCCAACTATTATAGATGCCATAGTACCTTTGCTAAACGGCGAGCAAGAACTGGCTTTTTGCGTGATAGAAGGCGAAGAAAAACTGTGCACGGCCATGCCCATGGAACATGGGAGGACTCTAGTTAAAATTGCTCGCTCTAAGCCATCTGCGCTAGCAAAACGATACTATAACTTGGTTACCGCAATCGATAAGATACCCGATGCCGCAATAATTTGTAGTGACGGAAAGATTGACCTAGTTAATGAGCAATTCCAAAACATATTCCCTTTTTGCGGGAACAAAAGTTTAAACGGTGTGCCATTAGATTCCATTCTTAACGATTTTAGTGACTATTTCGCACAAGGGGATAGCCATCTACAGGCTGTTACCTATCGCTTTTTACGACGGAAATTTAATAGTAAGCAAGAGATGTCTTTGTCGTTCACAGCGCCCGACGGACAATTCTATGAGTATCGCGATAATCTCACTTTCACAGGTGGACGTGTTGGCCTCATTATCAATGAGTCACAAATAAAAGGGCTGAACGAGCAACTCGAAATCTCTTTTAATGAAGCCACCGCACTTAGCAATGCAAAAAGCAACTTCATGGCAGCAATGAGTCATGAGATACGCACCCCATTAAATGGCATTATAGGTCTGCTATATTTATGCGAGCATCAAGAAGAGTTTAAAGGGAATGAGCTATTAAAAAGAGTGTCTAAAAGCTCTATCTCACTGTTAAGCCTCATCAATGATGTTTTAGATTTCACTAAGTTTGATGCCAATATGGTACAGCTCTCGCCGTCAGACGTTAATTTGAGAGTACTGTGTGAAGAGCTAATTAACACCTTCTATGGACAGGCAAAGCAGCAAAATGTGGAACTTACGTTGTTTGTCGATCCCGTCATATCTCGAATTGTTAGTGTAGATGAACTTCGCCTTACCCAAGTACTCACAAACCTTATTAGCAATGGTCTGAAGTTTAATCAAAAGCTAAATGCAACACTTCGCCTTGAGGTATTGCAAGATGATTTAACCAACTACATTCACTTCAACGTTATTGATAATGGGATTGGGATAGAGAGTACTAAAGTACATACGATTTTTGATCGCTTCACCCAAGCTAATGATGATATTCACAAAACGTTTGGTGGCACCGGACTTGGGTTAAGCATCTGTCAGAAAATAGTACAGTTAATGGGTGGCGGTATCTATGTAGACAGTGAGCTAGGCAAAGGCTCTACCTTTGTGGTGCAACTACCATTAGAAGCCTGCTCTGCGCCGGAAATAGAGCTAGCGCCAGCAAATTTAGACACGTTCACTTTTGAAACTAACAGCGCGGTATTTTTTAACGACCTCAATCGCTATGCACAGCGATTCCACTTTAAGGCCATCTTAACAGACGCCTTACCCAGTAACGCATTGCCAAACCACTTCTACTTACTGGATGCATCTAGCGGCTGTGAAACCGAAGTAATTAATATTGAACAGGCATTGCAAGATAACAGGCCTCCTATCCCTGTGCATCAAATCGCGCTGCTCGTGGATAATGTGAATATGCATGCCCAGCTAACTATTAAGCAAATTCATCTCGCTCCACTCAAGTTAGCCGAATTGTTAAGCCTAGCAGCACCACACTGCCCTTCCTTGTCGGCTACTGCTGCAAGTATGTCACCCAAAAACATTTCCGACCGATTGCGAATTTTAGTAGTAGAGGACAACCCAGATAATATTTACGTGCTCAAAAAACAGTTTGATGCGCTGAACATTAAAGCAAGCTTTGCAATGTCTGCTGAAGAAGCGATTATTTTCTTCGAACAACAGCCGTTCAATGTGGTTATTAGCGATTACCAGATGCCCGTCATTACTGGTGGAGAACTGATTGGTATTTTGCGATGTTTAGAAGAAAGTGAACAGCGACCCAAGTCTACCATGCTAATCCTTACCGCCGACAATTCTAAGCAGTGTCAGGCTCACTGTAACGAGGTGGGTGTCGATAGAATCTTAATGAAGCCCTTAACCTTGCAAACCCTAGCAGATTTAATTAGCCGTCTTAACAGCGAACAATCCGCCCTGACTTCCTCTGTGGAAACCGTCACAGATGAACACGATGCGGAAAATCTCCTCTTTGAAGCGGACTTTTTTGATGACAGTAGTGAGGTTAATAGTAAGGTTGATTCTACGCGTGTTTTTGATATTGCAGCACTCACCGAAATTGTTGGCGATATTAGCCCACAAGAGGAGTACGACTATTTATGCGGGTTTGAACAAAGCCTGAGTAAAGACTTGCATATTATGCTTGATGTAGTGGATGTTGAAGACTGGCAAACCCTCTCGAAGTTTGCTCACAGATTGAAAAGTAGTGCCAGAATTGTTGGTGCTTATCATTTAAGCCAGAAGTGCGAAACGGTGGAACATATAGGGCGTCAAATTCCCGCAGAACCACTCATATTGTTAGATTGGGAAGAAATGAAACTCGCTATTGAAGAGCTCATTACCCATATAAGGAAGTATTTGGAAAATCATGACTCAACCCAGTGAAGCACAAATTGTACTCTACATTACAGAGCCGCAAAGTGACGAAATCGTTCTTGAGGTTATTAAGAAGCATTTTGATGACTACGTTACCTGTGATTCTTTAAGAGACTTATGCAAGCTATTAATTGATTCTAAGCCCAAAGTGCTTTTGCTGACAGGCGACTCATTAGAGAAAAGCTTGTTTACTTATTACCGCACACTGGAAGCACTAAAATCATACCATCTATGCAACCACAAGATAGTTAGTTTAATACCTCGTCAGTTTGAAAGAGAAGCTTATGAAGCCCATGCGGCGGGGATTATCGATGATTACATGATTGCCCGGCCGGTTTATGAACTACATCGCATTATATTAATTTGCGAACATTTATTCAGCGAACTAGGGGTGCATGTTCAAGATAAAGAGATGCTGGCTCAACAAACCTACTTTAGCAAAATCGATCATTTTGATGACAAAATAAAGCAGGCTTTAAAACAAGGCCTAGACTACAAAAATCAATTACAGTTAGAGTTTGAAAGCTCTATTGTAGAAATTGAAAACGCATTAGAACGCGCAGTAACACGGGTAGAAATGGAGGAGTCCGTAGATCTTGATATTGCCAAGTTACAAGAGACCCTATCTAAAATAAAGTCAGACCAAATTCGCCCAGAGCTAATTAAACTGGAAGCAAGGGCAATTAGCTTATTAGAAAAAACCCTTGATTTAAAAACCGCAGAATTAACGTCAAATACTAACGCTGAAGAAGCAACGACAGGTGCGAGCACTGAAACAAGCGCAGACGAAAAAGACAAGGGCTATGTCTTTAACCGACTATACAACCAAGATATCGACCCTGAAAAAATACTGGCAAAAAAAAACGACGTGCCCTCAATTCTTGTGGTTGAGGATGACATTATTAGCCTTCAATTAACTAAGCGATTGATTGATAAATATAAGATGCATTGCGATACCGTTACCACAGGCAGGCAAGCCTTCGCTTCTTTGACCGCCAAAAAGTACGACCTTGTGCTGATGGATGTGAATTTACCAGACACTAATGGCATCTACATTGTAGGCCAGGCTAACTCGGAGCAAAGCCTAAATGCTGACACACCGATTATTATGTTGTCGGGGGATAAACATAAAGCCACGGTGACTAAAGCGATGCAAAAGGGAGCTAAGGGTTACATTATTAAGCCCCTGCAAAAAAGCTCGTTTGATAGGTTAATTGAAAAATATATCCCTAAGGCTTAAACAAACACTTAGGTAGTTATTCACCGTTTTATTTGAAAAAAGGCTGTATGGGGAACCCTGACGGGAACCCCGTTACATTAGAATAGGTTTGGCAGAGTAGGTCTGGCCCTGCTACTTTTTTGCAGCTTTAATTTTATTCTTCGCTACTGCGAATTCGAAAAACGTTCTTATATCAAGTTCGTAAATACGCTGCCAGTAGGTCTCTGCAAGTTCAGCGTTGTCGTTTTCTATGTGGTTTAGCGCTGCAATGAATAGGGCTTCAGACTGTTCGCAGCGATCACTCGCCAGTGCCATCAATTGCGTTTCATCAATACTGCCTTTGGCAAAGTTAAGCATCCCTTTTTGCCAATCATCCAATTCAAGTTTCTCAGAGGCAAAGTTTAATAGCTCACGACTTTCTTGGCTATTACCCTGCATTCTATAGCCATACGCACCATAAAGTACCCCATAGATTCGAGCCTCGTCAGCTTGACTATAACGACTAGCAAGATTACCTACTTTATCCCAATTTCCCGCCGCAATATTTGCGTAAATTTGGGTAAGTAAAATCTCTGCTTTGCTATCAACATCAGTTATCTCATAGTCGATGACTTTATCGATTTTGGTATCCCATAAATACATTTCATTTAAATAACTCTGATAGCTAGGATCTAATTTAGCCGCTTTTTGTGCGGTATAGACGGCCAACGTGGTTTTATTGCTAATACGGAATAATTCCGCGAGTAAATTAAAATGAAATGGATCATTAGGAAAAGACTGCGTCAGAAGACGGCTTTCGGTAATGATATCGTCTAATGGTTTATAAGTGCCCGTATCACACATATTATTAAGTGCGTATTCCGTTTGATAAAGCACCCAGTCCGACTTTGCATCAGGATTACTATCATCTCGCTTTCGCGCCGCCTCAACAATGTAAATGGCTAATTCGAGCTGTTCCTGATCATAATAATAATAAGCTAACTCTAAAGCCCCATTCATAAAAAATGGATTGTCACGAACCGTTTGCTTTAACGCCGCTAACATTTTTTCATCTTGGGGTTGCTCGAGTAAGTATGAAACATACACCGGCGGCGCAATGTCTAATGTACTTAAAAACGGGTGCTGTGTATAAAACGCTTGCCACTTTTGTTCGTCGTACTCTTGCTCTACAAATGCCAATTGCAAATTCAATCGATAATAGTGAAAAGCAAAATAGCGATCGTTAGGCGCTTGTTTTATGCCTTGTTGCAAATTACTTTGCAGCTTATTCAATAAGTCATAATCTGGCTCTCGGTCAAACGCTTTTAACTGGTACTCAATCAAATTACGCAATGCCTGAGAATCATTTGGGTAACGCTCAACCTGCTGCTCTAAACCGACGAGTTCAGGCGAGGCATCTGCATTCTGGGTTGAAGTAGATTCGCAGCCGCTCAGTAATATCACGCTAGCAAGTAGTACAATTCGGTAAAACATCATCTAATAATCCTTTATGTACTAATACTGGTAGCCAAGAGACTCAGCACGCTCAAACGCCGCTTCAGACAGAGCGTCTTTACCATTGAAACCATGCACAATACCCAATAAATACTGCACTTCCCCATTATCTTTGTTGCCATTAGCAAGTTCGGTAACATATTCCAACGCCTCGTCAAAGCGCCCACTATCAAGTAAGGCTCGCGAGTGCGCTATTTGCTCTTCTATCGATAACGCTTCGTGGCTTTGCGGTGATGTTGCCACCACCTTGTCATAGACGAACATACTCTCGCTGCCTTTTTGAAAGGCATCAATAGCATTAAAAAAGGCCGCATATTCTTCAACCGGTATGGTTTGCGCATACAGTACAAACTTTGAGGTACTTGTTACCTCGTTGTCACTAGGCTGCGCAGTATGTGTAATTTCAAAAAATGGGTTTTGATAATTACTGGCAGGCCCATTTTGCACTAGTTCTGCATCTGACCAAGGGGCTGGATAAGTAATAGAAAGTTCTACCGTAATGGGTATTTGTATATAAAGGTCTTGGTCGCGCTCAGATACAGGTTCCATGATGGAAAAACCGGTAAAGACTTTTAAAATTTGCGCATAATTCATGCTGTAATGAAAACGAGAAATGTCTTCAGTAATAGAGAGTAAATCTACAAAATCTCCCTCTATTTCAAAAGGTGTAGCCGAGTCTGCGGGATCCGTTGCGGTAAACGACGTTACTCGATTATCGTGAACAAATGGCGACAGAAGTTGCTCTACTACAGCGCGCTTTTCTGGCGAAAATTGATAGTAACTACGAAGGTTCGTTTCTACCTGACCGTCAAAACTCATCTTTACTGATGCGTCTAATGCAGAATCATTCAGCGAATAATCAACCGCCACTTTTGCCACATTCTCTTCAGGTTGAACATGGGGAACCTCTACTAGTTCACCCGCGCTGCCCGTTACCACAAATGTACGTTTGCCCCCAAGCATGGCACTTAACCCCGGGAAAGTGCCCGTTTGGCCACTGGTATCTAGCCAATAACTACCTTCATCCGTGGTAACGTAAGTGATCATATGGTTAAAGTTCAGTGCTGGTAAATCGTCAAATACAACACTTCCATTGTAGGTATTTACGAGTGCTGGTGATGCTTTTATACCGGCTTCGTTGAGTAGCGCCACAATAAGAGTTGTTTGGTCTTTACAGTCACCATAGGCGTTCTGCAGCACTTCTTGCGCAGTATGAGGCTGATAGCCCCCACGATTAACATGTGCACCTATATAACGAACATTTTTTTGCATGTAATCAAACACCGCTTTTACTTTATCGGTCTGGGTGTCCTGCTCACTAAACAGTTCATTCGCTAACGCGGTAACATTATCTGCTGGCATCAAGCTTGGCTTGAATAAGTCCCAGTACCAATCATCTACTGTTTTCCAATTGTTCATCGTAGAGACGTAAACGAGGGGTAAGGTTTCATCGATTGGCGGCATGCCAGACTCAATTTCTATGCCTTCTAGCTTATCCATTTTCCACACGTATTGCGTTGTGCTTCCACTTTTCGTCACAAGCGGAGACAAATCCGTGTTTCGATTTTCGATATATAAATCAACGGTGTTTGGAATAGTGAGTGTGGTTAACGAGGACAGAATAGGATCGATTCTCACCCAGTTTTTCAGCGGTAAAAACTTTACGTGATTAAAGCGAATGCCTGTGAACCATTCACCATCGATAATCGCTTTGGTCTGCTTTTCGTTAATTTGGTACTCGATAATATTACCGACTTTTAACTGAGGCACAGCGAACTCAATACGCTTCATATCATCAAGGTAATCGTCATTATTAGCCGACACTTCAGAGATAGCATCATCTTGCATATTGAAAATTTGACCGTCGGCAGCAATTACCCGAGCAAAATCGATACTGCTAGTGTGATAATAAGCATTGAACGAGTTAACCAATTTTGAATAGTCAGATACCGCCTCTTCGCTTGCAATATAGATAGCACGGTAATATTTGGTGGACTCTAAACGTTGCTCGTCGACCGTAATTTCGGTTCTGCGACTGAGTATTACCGCCCCCCTGTCTGCATATTCTGTAGCGTCCGTTTTGAGTGCTAATAAAGTCTCGGCATCGGGACCTATACTCGTCGTTTCTGCACTTGCGTTAGTTATCGATAAGAAACTCAAAAAGATAACGAACACTCGGATATATACTGCCATCCCATTCTTCCTTGTTGATACAAATTCCAACCAAACGCGTGCGTTCAACTGTTTATTTTTTAAGTTATGCTGCCGTATCTTGCGTTAATTGTCGATAAGAGATTTCTTATATCAGTGCCCCTTTAAATTTGTCTGATACATATCGCGCTTCACAACGAGCTAATTAGCTACTAATCAATTAATTTTGAACAAAAAAAAGCCCTTAATATAAGGGCTTAGTATCTATTTTTTTGATTTACAAAAAAGCTTTATCAGAACCTAGAACGGAATGTCGTCATCAAAATCAAAGTCTGGCTCAGCCATTGGAGGCTGCTTAGGCTGTGACTGACCGCCACCTTGGTTAGGTGCTGGCTGTTGATAGCCGCCCTGGTTTTGACCACCTTGATTTTGGCCGCCTTGTTGCTGATAACCGCCTTGGCTTTGACCACCTTGTTGCTGGTATCCACCTTGCTGGTTATTCTGAGGGCGTTGATAACCGCCACCCGCATTACCACCGCCACCTTCACCACCGCGACCACCAAGCATTTGCATTTGGTCTACAATGATTTCTGTAGTGTAACGGTCTTGGCCTGACTGATCTTGCCACTTACGCGTTTGCAATTTACCTTCAACGTAAATTTGAGAACCCTTTTTCAGGTATTCTCCGGCAATTTCTGCTAAGCGACGGTACATAGTAAGGCGGTGCCACTCAGTGCGTTCCTGCATTTGGCCTTGCGGATCTTTCCAGCTTTCGCTGGTAGCCAAGCTTAGGTTCGCAACGGCGTTACCGTTAGGCATGTATCGTACTTCAGGATCATTACCTAGATTTCCCACAAGTATGACCTTGTTAACGCCTTTCGTTGCCATTGGTGTCTCCTGTAACGTATTTAGTGCCTTGCTGCTCTATCACTTTGTGACAACAACAAGTGCGAAAGTTTCATCGATATTAGCCGGTTAGTATATCTTATTTTGAACGGGAGAAATTAAGTTTTTTCTCTCCCGTGTGCTTTCAAATTTGAACGCTATCAAAATATTCATCGCTTGTCGGCTGAACTTTCGCATGGTTTTATCGGGCGCTTGATAGCTTAAGCGCCCAAACCATTACCAATTACTTTCTAACTCCAGCGGCTCTTTATTGTCAGCAGCGCTTTACCACCAAGCGCCGTAGAAGGCGATAAGCAAACACACTACGGCGAACGCGGCAATATTAAACCCTTTCGTTGTAGCGAATTCGACCTCATCTAAATCTACCGCATTTTCATGTACACCTTTTTTCTCTGCAAGCGACACGATAATAGCCACAGAAACACAAAGTAAGAACACGATACCAACACGGTCGATAAACGGCAGTTCAGGCCAGAATTGGCGGAATACAATACTAAGTACAAACGAACCTAGTGCCGCACACAGTCCACCGGTTGCAGTGGTCTTCTTCCAGAACATGCCCAATACAAACAAGGCGCAAATACCTGGCGTAAAGAAGCCAGTAAACTCTTGGATATATTGAAAGGCTTGGTCGAAATTACCCAACAATGGTTTGGCCGTGATCATGGCAATAATCAGTGAGACAAAGCTCACTATACGCCCTACTTTCACATAGTGATGCTGGCTTTCATTAGGACGTTTATCTTTGTATAAATCCATAGTGAAAATGGTCGATACACTATTGGTCATCGAAGCTAACGACGACACTATTGCGGCTACTAACGCGGCAAAAATCACCCCTTTCAGCCCTACTGGCATCATGCTCATTAGTGATGGGTAGGCTTGATCAGGCTTTGAAAGCTCCGGCACTAATAGCACTGCCGCAATGCCTGGTAACACCACAATCAATGGCATTAACAGTTTAAGGAATGCAGCAAACACAATCCCTTTTTGTGCTTCTTGTAGGCTTTTCGCCGCCAATGTGCGCTGAATAATGTATTGGTTAAAGCCCCAATATGAGAGGTTCATTATCCACATACCGCCAATGAGTACGGAAATGCCCGGCAAGTCCATATAATGCGGATTATCTTTCGATAAAATCATATCGAATTTTTCAGGTAACTGGTTGCTAAGGTCGATAAAACCTTGAATGGGGCCATTACCGCCACTGATTAAATTAAGCGCGGTGTAAGACAAAAACAGGCCGCCGAATATTAACAATACCACTTGAATAATGTCGGTAAGTGCCACAGCTTTTAGCCCGCCGTATAATGAATAAGCCAGCGAGAAAGCACCTAGGAATATCATGCCGTAAACCATATCCACACCAGCAATGGTGTTAATGGCTAAAGCGCCTAACCACAATACCGCGGTTAAGTTTACAAATACGTAAACACCCAACCAAAATACTGCCATGACTTTACGCACTCGATGGTCGTAACGCTGCTCTAAGAACTGCGGCATGGTATATATTTTGTGCTTTAAAAAAATAGGTAAAAAGTATTTCCCCACAATGATAAGTGTAATAGCTGCCATCCACTCATAAGAAGCGATAGCTAAACCTAGTTGATAGCCAGAGCCTGACATACCAATAATTTGTTCTGCCGATATATTTGCTGCAATCAGCGAGGCCCCTATTGCCCACCACGGCAAGCTAGAGCCTGCTAAGAAGTAGTCGTTCGTATCTTTTTCGTGTCCCTGCTTTTCCCTTGATACCCACCATGCGATGCCGATAAGCGCCACCACATAGATCACAAACACTGTGATATCTAACGATGCTAATTTCATAGTTTTTCCCAACGATTATTTTAGTTTTGCGGTGCGAATTTTCTCGATGCAGGGTCGATGAAGGCTATTGGTTTTATTATTATTGTAAAAGTTAAAGTCCACACCATGACTTTCTTTATGACTTTGCCCAAAAGCGCATCATTAATATCACATTTCATTAACTTAGATGAACAAGAATTGTAAATTTAAGGCAAAAAAAAGCGTTGTTTTGAAATTCAAAACAACGCAAGGGGCACAATTAATTGTTAACGGGAATCTTGTGTATTACATATAATGTTTAAGCAAATGCACCTTGAGTGGCAGTGCATACATATATATCAGCTTTGTAGCCAGTCTCGTCAAAGTACTTATCAGCAACCACTTGCTTAACCGCATCGACAGAATCAGTTGGAACTAACGCCACGACGCAGCCACCAAAACCACCGCCCGTCATGCGAACGCCACCGGTTTCACCTAATACTTCACCAATAATTTCAACAAGGTAGTCAATGGGCGGTACGGTAATTTCAAAGTCGTCGCGCATAGAAACATGCGACTCTGCCATCGCCTCACTCACCGTAGTGATATCACCTACCTTCAACGCTTCACTTGCACTTAATGTACGCGCATTTTCAGTAATAATATGACGGGCCCGGCGATAAACCACTTCAGGCATATGGGGCTTAGCGGTTTCCAGCATTTCTATCGTTGCTTCACGTAACGACGGAACGCTTAATAACGACGCGCCTTGCTCACACTGTTCACGACGCAAATTGTATTCGCTGTCTACCAAACCGCGTTTTACATTTGAGTTAATGATCACAATCTGATGTGATGATGGCAGTGGAGAATGTTCAATCGCCAGTGATTGGCAATCAAGCAACATTGCACTTCCTTCGTGCCCCATTGCCGATACCAATTGATCCATAATGCCGCACGAACAACCCACAAAGGTGTTTTCAGCTTTCTGACCAAGTAAGGCCGCTTGAACACCGTCTAGCGGTAATTCATATAGTGCGCTAAGGGCTTTCAAAATAGCGATTTCAAAAGAAGCAGATGAGCTTAAACCCGCGCCTTGTGGCACGTTGCCTGTAACAACAAGATTAGCACCAGAAAAATCAGGTAAGGCATCCTTAAGCACTTTAACTACGCCACGCACATAATTCGCCCAGCCTTGATTGTCGTCATACTGAATATCGTTAAGTGAAAACTGATTTTGCTGATTTTCATAATCAAGCGCTGTCACTACAATATCGTTGTCATCACGTTTGGATGCAGCAACCCACGTACCAAAGTTAATGGCGGCTGGAAACACAAATCCTTCGTTGTAGTCGGTATGCTCACCGATTAGGTTCACTCGACCTGGCGCGTGGGCAATAAGCGTAGGCTCTGTGCCGAAACAACGTGTAAATTCTGATGAAAGTAACTGGTTATCCATTGGTGTTCTCGCGTTTCTTATAGTGCACTACAGGCAGTGCTTTTAATCGGTCTGCAGCTTGCTCGGGCGTAAGATCGCGCTGAGCTTCAGCCATCATTTCGTAGCCAACCATAAATTTACGTACACTTGCTGAGCGTAAAAGTGGCGGGAAGAAATGGGCGTGTACAGTCCATTCTGGGTGCGTTTCGTTATCGAACGGCGCACTATGCCAGCCCATTGAATAAGGGAATGATGTTTCAAATAAATTGTCGTAGCGACTGGTAATATCACCAATAATTTGCGCCAACGAGTAAGATTGCGCATCGGTTATTTTATCTAATGACTGTACGTTAAAGCGCGGAAGCAATAAGGTTTCAAAAGGCCAAGCTGCCCAGTATGGTACTACTACAACCCAGTCATCGTTTTGACAAACTACTCGCTCTTGCTTTTCCACTTCTTGTTCGGCGTAATCGAGCAACATAGGGCGTTGGTTTTCTGCATAGTATTGACCTAGTTGAACCAGCTTTTTAGCTGGGTCTGAAGGTAAATGCTGCTGCGCCCAAACTTGCCCGTGAGGATGCGGGTTTGAACACCCCATTGCAGAGCCCTTATTTTCAAAAACCTGAACCCAGGTAAACTCTTCGCCCAGTTCTTTGGTTTGTGCTTTCCAACAATTCACCACATCGGCACGTTCATCGTCGGTAAGCTCCGGCAACGTTTTGCTGTGATCGGGAGAGAAGCAGATAACACGGCTGCAACCTTGCTCGGTTTCAAACTGGAACAACCCACTTTTTTCACTGGCTTGTTCTGTATCTTTTTTCAATGCGGCAAAGTCATTTTCAAAAACGAATGTGCCCGTGTAGCTTGGGTTCACTTCACCGTTTACCCGCGTATTTCCTGGGCATAAGTAGCAAGTGGGATCGTATGAGGGCTTTTGCTCGTTCGAAGGCTCTTCAGATTGTCCTTGCCAAGGGCGCTTAGCGCGATGTGGCGACACTAAAACCCATTCACCTAGTAGTGGGTTATAACGGCGATGTGGGTCGTCAGTTGGGTCGAAGGGCTTTCCCATAATTTCTCTCACTATTTATTTGGCTTTCGTTGAAATTTTGCCACACCGTCACCAAACAAATTTTGTGTGAATGGGTGTAATCAAACCAAAAGGTTAAACGTTTACCCTCAATGATATATTAAGGGCTCGCGATTATCAATTATCGAATAAAGATAATACATTGTTAAATAAATTAACAATTAAAGTGTACTCTCTATTCGTTTAAATCAGCTTAAATTGATACCGAATTTCAGCGGTAAAAGGTTTATCGGGATAAATAATGCAATCAGGAAACTGTGGCTTATTCGGTGCATCGGGGAAGTGCTGAGGCTCTAAACATAATGCGCCAAGCTGACTGTCAGTTTGTAGACTTCCAGTGTAAAACTGAATACCCGGTAAGTCGGTATATAAATCCATTTGTAGGTGTGTATCTTCAGCAAAAACTTGGGCCTGAGGTTTTCCAGCAACCGATTCATTTAATACGAAGTTATGATCGTACCCACCCACTAGATTATACAAATCATGTGATTTCACACTGTTTTCGTTCACCCGCGTTAGTTCACTAAAGTCGAACGGCGTGTCTGTAACCTCTACAAGGCTGCCTGTTGGCAACAAGGTATTGTCTGCATCGGTAACTTTCTTTGCGTCAATTTGCACGAAGGTGCTTCCCACTGTCTTATCTTTACTTAACGTAAAATAAGCATGTTGGGTGAGACTGAAAGGGGTCGCTTTGTCTGTGGTAGCATTTAATGACAACGATAACGTATTAGCATCATCTAAGGTATAAATAGCCTCAACGTTTACGTTGCCAGGAAAACCTCCCTCGCCATCGGGGCTACTTAAGCTTAAAGACAACGAAACACTGTCAGCATGCGTTTCTGCTTTAGCCTTCCACATCTTTTTATGGAAACCAGGAATGCCGCCGTGCAAGTTATGTTCACCGCCATTTTTATCTAGATGATACTCCGTACCTTCTAACGTGAACGTTCCATGCCCAATACGGTTGGCAAAACGCCCGACTATTGCATTTCTATAACTGGGGTCGTCCACATAGCCATCAATGGTTGAATAAGACTGCACGCAAGCATGAAGCTTACCTTGGTCATCTGGCACATTTAATTCGTGAATTATGCCGCCATAATTCAAAATTTTTGCCTGCATACCCTGTGAATTACTTAACGTGTAAAGGGTGACATTCTCACCATCAACGACACCAAAATCAGACGCTTCAACTTTCATAACAATGCATTAACCTTTTTTGCAAGAAATGAAGATTACCATTTTTTAATTAACAGGCTGGCACGACCTCAACAGCAAGGAGGGTATACGTTTTCTTACTCCGTTTATAGTGCTAATTCGCACAACATTTTTATGTTTTTTTGTAAATATACTGTACGCTGTACGCCATAACAGAGGATAGTTGCAGCCAATATGGCTAAATTGAGTCGCAAAAGTGCTTACCGGCCAATCTAAACTGCGTGTCTTCACTTCTATAACCTAATAATAATTGCTAATTTTTTTGTATGGCTACGATTAAAGACATTGCTCAGGCTGCAGGTGTATCGCTTGCAACCGTTTCACGCGTTATAAATAACGGCCCTAAAGTTGGCAAAGATACTCGTCAACGGGTTAAGCTCATCATGGAAGAAATGGGTTATAGACCCAATGCTAATGCCAGAGCTTTGGTGACTAAGCGCAGTGCGTCGCTAGGCGTAGTATTAGCTGAACTTCACGACCCTTTTTTCGCTATGCTTGCCCATGGTGTTGAAACCGTTACTCGCAAGAATAACGTTCAAATCCTGTTAAGTGCGGGCTCGATAGAAAAAGAAACCGAACTGCGTGCCATCGAAATTTTGTTGGAACACCGCGTTGAAGCCATGGTGGTTCACAGTAAAGCGTTAGACGATAAAACCCTTATCGACTTTGCTAAGCAAGTACCTGGATTTGTATTAATCAACCGCTATATTCCTGAAATTGCTAATCGCTGCGTTTGGTTAGATAACGTAACCGGTGGACGCCTGATGGCTGAACACGCTATCAATCAAGGACACAAGAATTTGGCGGTCATTAGCAGCCAATACCGCATTGATGATCCTAACCACAGACTAGAAGGCATCGTAAACGCTGTCGAAGCAGCCAAGCTTTCCTTACCTGAAAGCATGATTGAGTATGCGACCCCAGATCAAGAAGGTGGTGAATTAGCCATGCAGAACTTACTCGCTACTGGCGCTGAATTTACTGCGGTGCTTGCCTATAACGATGCAATGGCCTCTGGGGCAATGACCATGTTACAAGACCATGGCATTGCCGTACCCGAGCAAGTGTCGGTGATGGGCTATGATGATGTGTTGTTAGCTAAATATTGTCGCCCTAAATTGACAACCTTACGTTACCCCATAGAAATGATGGCAGCAAAAGCGGCAGAACTTGCACTGAAATACGCTGCTGGGGCTAAACCTGAAGAAGGCCTCACCTTTAAATACACGCCCACTATCGTTAAACGTGACTCGGTTGTACGGGTCTAGCACGCTGTTTTCTTGACTTGGTATGTGGTTAGGTTCTTACCTTTATAAATAGGTAAAAATTATGAAGGTAAGACACTATCTGTTAGAAAATTTCATGGATGACAGATCTTGACAACTTACTGAGCTTGATCTGTTAGCGAAAATATTTATCCCCAATCCCCTGCTACTAGCGATCCTTACACCGCTAAAGATCTACTTATCAACCGATCTAAAATAAACTTGCTACAGCCCTTGATTTAATTGAGCTAACGTGATCTGACCAGTTAGTCTAGGAAGATCACGATCTTATAGTAGATTTATAAACTTAGGGAGTTACCAACAACTTGATCCACACTTTATCCACAGGTCTGAAAGTGTGATAAACCTTGATTCTACGGGCTTATATGGCTGATGAACCTTTGATATTCTTCTATCGCAAAGTCGTGTTTCAGCGTGGCGTTATGGGTAGCACCGGGTACCACGCTAATGTACTTTGCATCACTCGCGGCAGTCGCTAATAACTGCTTGCTGATTTCAAATGGGGTGATGACGTCTTTCTCGCCTACCAATAACCACAATGGGCCTTCGTAATGTCGCAAAATAGGCGCTATTTGCATTAAATGTACTTCAGGGTGAAGTTTCATGCTGGTTAGTGAATTAGAAAACCCAGGCACCATATTGGCAATAAGATCGGATATGTCGTTAAACGCCCCATCGAGCACTAGCCCGCCAATAGGTTTGTTTGCCGCCACATAGCTTGCGAAATAGCTGCCCACGCCTCTGCCATGCACAATAGTGGGCAGTGACTTATCGAATATACCTTCGGCGTAATCAAAAACAGTTAATGCATCGGCTTTAATCGCATTAATGCTGAGCTTTTCAGATTTCTCACTGGCACCCACACCTTGGTAATCCATCCAAAGAATATTCGCTGGAATCTTACCTAAGCGATGCAACACGCTGTTGTTTTCACTCACCGGCATACGGTTATCGGCGTAAAAAACAATATTCACCACAGGTTCAGCATACGACACCGCTACACCTCTTAAGGTGAGGCCTTGCTCATTATCAATTTCTACGCGAGTAATCCCAGCTGAAGTTTTGTCTTGCTCGATGGCGGCATGTAGCTTTGTGGTAGTCAGTGGTTTTATTTGGTTGTCTTGATGAAAAAAAGCGCTTGGGGTTACATTAATCGCGCAGGCGGCCAAGCCCAATGACATAACAGCCACAGTGAATATTTTTGAAAATGTCATATCACAATCCTTGTTGACTACGTGTTTGCTTACACCAATGAATTTACTATCTTACCGTCTTTTACCATAACACATGTCATTCCTGCATCTAACGCTGCCCGTTGACCCATTTCAGTATCTTCAAATACTACACAATCTTCTGGCGCAACATGCATTGCTTCTGCAGCCATTAGGAAGGTTTCTGGGTGGGGTTTGCCGTTTTTGACATCATCGGCGGTGACCAATACTTTCAATTGATCGATAATATTATGATGACTTAATAACCACTCAGCATGTTGTCTGTCAGAGCCGGTGCCCACAGAAATTGGATGACTTTTAATGTAATGGTTAAATACGGCGAGGGTATCTGGAATTAACATAGGGATATCGGGTAACTTTTCTGAGGCACGCTTTTTAAAACCTGCCACTTCTTCGACATCGTTTTGTATATTGTATTTAGCATTCAACATCTCGACGGTCTCGAGTGTTGGTACGCCGCCTAAACTGTGGATGTAATTGGCATCAAAAGGGTAGCCGAATACTTCACAAGTCACTTGCCACGCATTGATATGTCTGCCCATTGAATCGACTAGGGTGCCATCCATATCAAAAATAATGCCTTTAAAAGACGATAAATCTATCACGGTCGCACTCCTTACGTTCGTTATTCTAGGCAATGAAAGCCAATATGTTTTCTACTAAGCGCTATCAATTACCGCTCTAGCTTGGGTAGCATCGAAATCTCGATTTACTTTTAAATATACCGTGCCATTTTGACTATTTAAAGTCACCTCTAAAACACCTGGAACCAAAGAAATATTTTTCTCTAACGCGTTTTGCTGCTGTTCAGTAAAGCTACCGTTCATCATGACACGCTTAACGCGGCTTACTTCCTTAAGCCCCCAAATAATATACAGCCAAATCAACGTGCTTACCGCCCCAATCATATAGGCAATATCAGGTGTCCAAATATCGGTCACAAAGCCAGATAACATGCCACCTAAAAAAGCGCCGAAGAACTGGAAGCTAGCATAAATCCCCATGGCAGTGCCTTTTTGACCCGCTGGCGCGATACTGGAAACAAGAGAAGGAAAGTTCGCTTCTAAATAGTTAAACCCAGTGAAAAACAGTACAACAGCTGCTGTAGTTACCCACCAGCTATGGTCTTTCATGGCAAGGGCTGCAAACGCACTGCCCATCAGCACCACGGCGAAAAATAGAAAGGATTTCGGCGTGCGACCTCGGGCCATTCCCATCATTATGACTAGCCCCACCACAGAAATACCTAATACCGGTAAATACACGGTCCAATGGGTATCAAGGGCCATGTCGAAATGCAGTAACGTTAAGGGAAGTTGTACAAATAGCAAAGTGATAAGCATGTGCAAAATAAGCACACTGACGTTTAAACGCCAAAGCTGTGAAGAGAACACCAAGCGTTTAAGTTGACCCTTTTGGGGTAACGTATCGCCGCTACTGAGTATTTCACCGTTTGGCACAACCCATTGCACTAGAGGCATACAAACAATAGCTAACATACCGGTAATAGCGAAAATACCAGCTAAACCCCAATTGTTAGCAATTAATGGCCCTAGCAACACAGCCATATAAAAAGAAAAACCAATAGCAATACCGATGATAGCCAATACCTTTGCCCGCTGGCTTTCACGGCTAACGTCGGTGGCTAATGCCATAATCGCACCAGCGATAGCGCCTGCTCCTTGCAATATACGCCCAACGATAAGCCAGGCCATGGTATCAGCGTTAGCCGCCACGAAGCTACCGAACGCAAATACAGCCAATCCGAACAAAATAACGGGCTTGCGACCCCATTTATCAGACATCATACCCATTGGAATTTGCAAAGCAGCCTGTGTTAAACCGTATCCACCCACCGCTAACCCCACCATTAGTGGCGAGTAATCTGAATAATCCATAGCAGCGACGGCTAATACCGGCATCACCATAAATAATCCCAGCATGCGAAGTACATAAACAGATGCAAGCGCTAGCGAGGCGCGCAATTCCAAAGCGTTCAAAGCTGTACCGTTCCTCTAAATCAGTCTGACAGATAGTGTGGGCGCGAAGTGTAGCATATATTGATAAGCTGCCCACGTTCGCAATAATCGATTAATGTAATCTTAAGGTGATCTCATTGATAGCCAATCAGTATAACTTGATCATGCAATGCAATATCAATTTGCTTGACGACTATGGCATACTGATTCTTTTTTTCGCACTTAGGCTTCAATGGATAAAATCGAGATACGCGGTGCTCGCACCCACAATTTGAAAAATATCGATTTAACACTGCCCCGAGACAAGCTGGTAGTGATAACTGGGCTTTCAGGCTCAGGTAAATCGTCTTTAGCATTCGATACCCTATACGCAGAAGGCCAACGTCGTTACGTTGAGTCGTTGTCTGCGTATGCTCGTCAGTTTTTGTCTATGATGGAAAAACCTGATGTTGATCATATAGAAGGTTTGTCGCCAGCTATATCCATTGAGCAAAAATCAACGTCGCATAACCCGCGTTCTACTGTGGGTACTATTACCGAAATTTACGATTACCTTCGTTTGATGTTTGCCCGTGTTGGCACGCCACGATGCCCTGACCACGATGTGCCGCTAGACGCACAAACCGTGAGCCAGATGGTAGATAAGGTGCTGGCAATGCCAGAAGGCAGCAAGTTAATGCTGCTGGCGCCTATCGTGAAAGAACGTAAAGGTGAACATTTAAAAACCCTGCAGAATTTGTCTGCCCAAGGTTTTATTCGAGCGCGAATAGATGGCGATGTATGTGACCTGTCCGATCCACCGCCGTTAGATTTACATAAAAAGCATACTATCGAAGTGGTAGTAGACCGCTTTAAAGTGCGTGACGACCTTGCATTGCGTTTATCTGAATCATTTGAAACCGCATTAGCGTTGGCTGGTGGGAATGCGCTTGTAGCCGACATGGACAATAGCGATGCTGAAGAAATTGTATTTTCAGCTAACTTCGCCTGCCCACACTGTGGTTACAGTATTAGTGAATTAGAGCCTAGATTGTTCTCGTTCAACAACCCTGCCGGGGCGTGCCCAACCTGTGATGGTTTAGGCACAAGACAGTTTTTCGACCCAACACGTGTGGTGGGTAACGACGAGTTAAGTCTTGCAGGCGGTGCGGTTCGTGGTTGGGACAAACGTAGCTATTACTATTTCCAGATGCTGCAATCGGTTGCCGACCATTACGAATTCGACCTTACAGGCCCCTTTGGCGAGTTAGACGATAAGCACAAAGACATCGTGTTGTATGGCTCTAAAGGTAAGTCGTTAGCGTTTAAATACATTAACGAACGCGGCGATGTGATGGAGCGTAAGCACCCGTTTGAAGGCATTATTCCGAATATGGAGCGCCGCTATCGGGAAACTGAGTCTAACGCGGTGCGTGAAGAGCTTGCTAAATATCTAAGCCAGCAGCATTGCAGCAGCTGTAACGGCACACGCCTGCGTGTAGAAGCCCGTAATGTGTTTATTGAAGGCACGACTCTGCCCACCATTGCAGAAAAATCGATTGCTGATGCCTATGATTTTTTCGAAAATTTATCGCTAACAGGCCAGAAAGCGCAAATTGCAGAGAAAATTCTAAAAGAAATTCTCGACCGTTTACGCTTTTTGGTTAACGTTGGTTTGAACTACTTATCCCTTTCGCGCAGCGCCGATACTTTGTCAGGCGGTGAAGCACAGCGTATTCGCCTTGCTAGCCAAATTGGTGCTGGGCTAGTTGGCGTAATGTATGTTCTTGATGAACCCTCTATTGGGCTTCACCAAAGAGACAACGAACGCTTATTGAAAACCCTAAGACACTTGCGTGATTTAGGTAACACGGTATTGGTGGTTGAGCATGATGAAGACGCCATTCGTGAAGCCGATTATATCGTGGATATTGGCCCTGGAGCCGGTGTACATGGCGGAGAGATTATTGCCGAAGGTCAGCTTGAAGACATTCTAGCAAGTGAAGACTCACTTACTGGAAAGTACTTATCTGGCCGTGAAAAAATAGTTATACCTGAAGTTCGCACCCCCATTAAAGATGATAAATGGTTGGAATTAAAAGGCGCCACAGGTAACAACTTGAAGTCGGTAGACTTGCGAGTGCCTATGGGCGTGATGACCTGCGTAACCGGGGTTTCTGGTTCAGGTAAATCGACCCTTATTAACGATACGTTCTATAAAATCGCCCACTGCGAATTAAACAAAGCCACTACTTCTGAGCCTGCCCCTTATACCTCAATGACAGGGTTAGATCAGCTCGATAAAGTGGTCGATATTGACCAAAGCCCTATTGGCAGAACGCCCCGTTCTAACCCTGCAACTTACGCTGGAATTTTCACGCCTATTCGTGAAATATTCGCCGGAACGCAGGAAGCGCGCTCTCGCGGTTACAAGCCAGGACGCTTTAGTTTCAACGTGAAAGGCGGTCGTTGTGAAGCGTGTCAGGGCGACGGTGTGATTAAAGTAGAAATGCACTTCTTGCCTGATGTGTACGTGCCCTGCGACGTTTGTATGGGTAAACGCTACAACCGTGAAACCTTAGAAGTAAAATACAAAGACAAAAACATTCATGAAGTGCTAGAAATGACGGTAGAAGATGCTCGAGATTTCTTCGACCCCATTCCGGCCATTGCCCGCAAACTGCAAACCTTAAAAGAAGTAGGTTTGGCTTATATTCGTTTAGGGCAAGCAGCCACGACGTTATCAGGCGGTGAAGCACAGCGGGTTAAGTTAGCCAAGGAATTGTCGAAACGCGATACCGGCCAAACGCTGTATATTTTGGATGAACCCACCACTGGGCTTCACTTCCACGATATCAAACAGTTACTCGCCGTACTGCACCGACTCCGTGACCATGGCAACACAGTGGTAGTTATTGAGCACAATCTTGATGTGATTAAAACTGCCGACTGGATCATCGATTTGGGCCCAGAAGGTGGTTCAGGTGGTGGTCAAATTATTGCTGAAGGTACGCCTGAGTTGGTGGCTGAATCTACAGTGTCTCATACCGGCCGCTTCTTAAAGCCGATGCTTGAAGCACAAGCCTAAGCTTACGAGCATAAAGGCTTAGTATCAAAACAAAAAAACGCGCCATTTCGGCGCGTTTTTTATGTAGTTTCTTATGTAGTTCGGTTAAATACTTAGGTACTTAACTGACCACGCTTTAAAACTTAAATGCCTGAATAGCCAAGCCTTCGCACACCGAGTTAAACGCATCGTTCTCTAACCGAGGCAATCCGGTCAGTAGCTCTTCATACAGTGCGTCGATAATAATAGGCGATAAGCTCATACCACCGGTAACCATTACTACCTCGGGTGCCGCGCTGCTTTTCACTAAACACTCCACCACTAACGCTTTTACCTTACTTAACCACGGCTTTAATGCGCTTTTTAGGTCTTCGGTACTAATGTTTACATCAAAATCATCTTCAATGTAATGTAGCGGTAAGGTGATCTTGTCTTTGCTAGAAAGCAGTTCTTTTGCCATTCTCACCGAGTTAACCACCCGCGCCGACAATTTGTTTTCTTGTACTAGCAGTAAACGCTCTAATTGTTCTGGGTGCTTGGTTACTGACATGGTTTGAGAAATCTCTAGGCCGTAATCATCAGAGAAGAACCGAGTAAGTGCAGGGATATTATCAACCGCACACATATCTGAATAATAAGTAGGGGGAATAGGCAGGCCATTAATCATTTTAAGCCCCATTCCCATTTCAGGCGCAACCACTTTCAGCAACAAACTCTTATCACAATCCATGCCGCCTAAGCGTCTTCCCGTTACCGATAGCACATCTTGCTTTCTATCCAGTTGGTTATTGCGTTCAGGCGAAAGATTAATACAACAGATGTCTGTGGTACCACCGCCAATATCCACAATAAGCGCGGTGGTATCGCGGGGTAATGTCTGCTCAATTTTATACGCCGCCGCAATGGGCTCATCCAAAAAGTTAATTTTACTAAAGCCGGCGTTAGATGCAGCTTCAGTCATAATCTGAATGGCTTGGGTATTGCCTACTTCACCACGGGTACCGTGAAACTTAACCGGGC
Source organism: Alteromonas sp. K632G (assembly GCF_017653625.1). Taxonomy (NCBI): domain Bacteria; kingdom Pseudomonadati; phylum Pseudomonadota; class Gammaproteobacteria; order Alteromonadales; family Alteromonadaceae; genus Alteromonas; species Alteromonas sp. K632G. The sequence continues at coordinate 207,977 of NZ_JAGGDM010000005.1, read as the reverse complement.
GACCTATAACTACCGATGAAACAGGCTTTTCTAATTGGGTTTCGGCACACTGTTTAAAGTAGGCTAGCTGTTTGGCAATAATGCCAATAAATGCCTTTTTCTGGTCACCATCTAAAGATGCACCTAAGAAGTTTTTAGGTGAGTAAATTAGGCGGCCTTTATCAGGCATTTTTAAAAAGCGCTTAAACCCTTCTTCACCGAAGGCAAACTTACCGTGTTCTACTAGTCGCAATAATGGAATTTCTTCCAGCGACATAGCATGCATAAGTTGCTGAATGGCCTTTCGTTGCAACGCTGGTCGGTTATGGTATTCACCACGAAGCGATTCAATGCGGTTGCTATAGCGCGACTGCTCTTTAGGGTCTTTAGCGTCGTAATAGCCCTGCTTGGCTTTGTCTATTTGCTCGTTGATTAAACGCTGCAACTGCGACACTTTAGCTTCCACCATGGCATCGGGCGGAGGCGGCAGTTCATCCTCAAAGTATATAAATACAGACGAGCGAATTTTATTACCCTGTTCAAGTGACGGGTCGAGCTTTATATGTCTATGGGTAGCGCCATCAAAGTACACCACCTCAGAATTTGAGGTACCGTAATCAATCCCAATTGCAGTCATAATTATTGTTTAATCAGAAATTTGGCGCAGATTGTAATTTAAAACCACGCTGGGATCACTTTTCATCTTAATTTCGTTTCCAATGGCCGCTCAGGTTGAGCCAGATTACTGAAAAACCCAATGTAGCGTGATAAAGTGAGGACACATCACGATAAAAATAAGAGGCAATATGTCAGTAGCCACTCCATCAGAAATCATTCCTATGGAAATGTCATTCGAAGTTAGGTTTTGTGAGACCGATGCCCTGCAACACGTAAGTAATACCGCATTAGTCAGCTGGTTTGAAGCGGCGCGGGATCCTATCTTCAGAATATTTACGCCGACGATGGATTTACAGAACTGGCCGCTTATTTTAGCAAGCTACAAAGTCGATTTTCTTGCGCAAATTTTTTACGGAAAAACCGTTACCGTAAAAACGTTTATCAGTCGTTTAGGGAACAGTGCGTTCGATGTGTATCAAGAGCTTTGGCAAGACGGGAATCTGTGCTCAACGGGCATTACCACTATGGTACATTTCGATTATCAGCAGCAGCGCTCGGCGCCTATCCCTGACGATATAAAAGCGACATTACAGGCACACTTTAAGGCACTACCTAATGGCTGATTTAATTGACGTTATTGATGATGTTTTATCTCCCGAATTGTGTACCCAACTCATCGCGCGCTTTGAAAAAAGCCCCAACCTCACTCAAGGTAAAACCGGCGGCGGTGTGGATTTAGATAAGAAGCGTAGTGTTGATGTATCTATTTCTCAACAGCCTGAGTTTGCTGACTTGTTTAAGCAGGTCATGCAGTTAACAGGCGAGCAATTGGTGAAGTATATAGAGAAATATTATTACGCGTTGGTAGGCCCAATAGGGTTGACCGTTCGCCATCCAAAAACCGGCGAGCCTGTTAAACTAACCGGTGAAAACTTTGAAGAAGTAGGTAAACCTAACCTTCATAACTTGGTTAATTATCTTTTTCGTATTGGCGACATTAACGCACAACGCTACAGTGCAGGTAATGGCGGTTATCCTTACTGGCATTCAGAGGTTTATCCGCAAGCACCTCATAATGAAGCTTTGCATCGCGTATTACTGTTTATGTTTTATTTGAATGATGTGGAAGATGGTGGGGAAACCGAATTTTATTATCAAGATAAAGCCGTAAAGCCTAAAGCGGGCAGAATGGTGATTGCCCCTGCTTATTTTACCCATACTCACCGTGGGCAAATACCTAAAAGCAACGACAAGTACATTCTAACCTCGTGGCTGCTGTTCAATCGCGCAGAACAGATCTATACACCACAAGGCTAGACCATATTTTTTGCCTATAAGGAGCTTCTTAGTCTATGAGGAGCTTCCCTGCCTATAAAAAGTGCTTGGGCCCGCCTAAACGCTTACGCTGGCCTAAAAAGCACTTACCGCGATACCTTTAAGTCGATACCCTACCGACGCGATATCACCTTTCCACCCTTCAGTGGTAAGTTCGCCAGTTACCCATATCGCGTCGTAAATATTATCAAGAGGAATACCCTCTTCAAACGTCACGTACACAATTTGATTCGACGCAGGCGGCGGTACATGAATACAAGCGCCAAAGTAAGGCACGAGTAAAAATTCAGTTGTGAGTTCAGGCGTGCCTTCAAGGGGCACCACAAAGCCAGGAATTTTTACCCGCTTACCATCAAATTTATCAACTACTGGGGCATCTGGCTGCAACTGTGACATTTCACCATTGTGCTGAACGGCGGGAGGCGCAAGTTCATTAAACCCTTCTGGTACCAAATCTTCCCAATACACTTCAATAGGCTCTTCGTCGCTAAACGCTGAGAACGCCGGAAGTAATATGACTAAGGCTAAACCCAATGCCTTTCCCATGACTTTCAACATAACACTCACTTAAATAAAAAGGTCGCTCTTAAAATAAAAAGGGCCGGTACTTACCAGCACCGACCCTTTTTAGCATGTCTTGTAAGCAGCGTGAATTATTCTGCTTCGAAACGCTTAACGCTTGCGACAATTTCTTCTTTCGCTGCTGCTGAGCCAGCCCAGCCGTCAATCTTAACCCACTTACCAGGTTCAAGATCTTTGTAATGAGAGAAGAAGTGCTCGATTTGCTGTAATAGCAACTCAGGTGCGTCTTCAGTTTCTTGCACTTTACGGTAAATAGTAGAAAGCTTGTCGATTGGCACTGCCAATACTTTAGCGTCTTTACCTGACTCATCAGTCATGTTCAAAACACCAATTGGACGACAACGAATTACTGAACCCGCTAATAGTGGGAACGGCGTCATTACCAATACGTCAACTGGGTCACCGTCTTCAGACAAGGTGTTAGGCACATAACCGTAGTTAGTTGGGTAGTGCATGCAAGTTGCCATGAAACGGTCAACAAACATAGCGCCTGAGTCTTTGTCTACTTCGTATTTTACCGGGTCAGCGTGTGCTGGAATTTCGATAACTACATTCACTTCTTCAGGCAAGTTCTTGCCCGCAGGAATATCATTCAAGCTCATTCTAAGGTCCTTTCAATGATGTTTTAAAAAATGTGGCGCTAAGTATACGGTGACGGCGGCAAAATAAAAACGGTTTAGCGCTAATCACACGCAAAACCGCCTTTATTTAGCAATATTTCTATTCACTTTTACCGTAATAGCTTAAACAGGTTTCAACTTCTTCTTTAGAACCAATAATACATGGTACGCGCTGATGTATTTCTTCCGGCATGACTTCAAGAATTCGCCCTGCACCGGTTTCCGCTTTACCACCGGCTTGTTCCATCAAAAAGGCCATGGGGTTTGCTTCATACAGTAAGCGCAATTTACCTGGCTTAGATGGGTCACGTTTATCGTAGGGGTACATGAAAATACCGCCGCGACATAATAAACGATGAATATCACCGACCATGGCTGCTACCCAACGCATGTTGAAATTTTTCTCACGAGGGCCATCTTTACCTGCAATTAGGTCAGCAATATAGGCTTGCATAGCCGGTTCCCAGTGACGCTGATTTGACGCGTTAATCGAGTATTCAGTGGTTTGCTCTGGCACCTGAATATTAGGGTGAGTAAGTAAGAAACCACCGTGGGTCTTATCTAATGTATAAATATGAGTGCCGCGGCCAGTGGTTAATGCAAGCATGGTAGACGGACCATAAAGTACGTAACCTGCTGCCACAATTTGTGTACCTGGCTGAAGAAATGCTGATGGATCATCAGGCTCCATCCACTGAGGGGCGTGGGTAATTGAGAAGATAGTACCAATTAAGCTGTTAATTTCGGTGTTCGATGAGCCGTCTAGTGGATCGAAGCTCACCAAATAATTACCATCTGGGTTGCACGGTACAACATCGTCTTCTTCTTCTGAAGAAATGGCTTTTACATAGCCCGACTCACGAAGCGTATCTTTAATGATGTGATTAGAAATTACATCTAACTTCTTTTGCGTTTCACCTTGTACGTTTTCTGACAAGGTAGAACCCAATACGCCAGCAAGGGCACCTTGACTCACTCGGAATGAAATTTCTTTACAGCTCGCTAACAAGGTTCTTATGAGCAGGATCAGCTCTAACGGGGCACCATCTTCTTGCAACTGGGAATTTAAACGTCTCATCTTAGTTAAGCCTTTTTTTAGTGTGTAGGGTATGACAATGGGAGGCGCACAGCTTTCCTTACCGGCTTTCTCTCACATTACCAACAAGCACTGCTTTATATGCTCGTTAATTTGATTGTAACCGTGAATGCACCGAAGTGGAATAAGCCAAGCGCAGGCAATCTACACAACATACCAGTGAAAGCAGGCATTATGCGTAAAAATGCATTATTTAACCTGCTGCTGTTCTGATAAAGTAGCCAGTATTCAATGCAGTAAAAAATGAGAATTCGCTATGCATTTACATATTCTAGGTATTTGCGGTAGCTTTATGGGTGGCATCGCAGCCATTGCGAAAGCCTTGGGCCATAAGGTCACAGGCTCAGATACCAACGTGTATCCGCCCATGAGTACCCAACTTGAAGCTCTTGGTATAGAACTTACCGAAGGCTTTAATACTGACCAATTCGATCCAACTCCAGATATGGTCATTATTGGAAATGCGATGTCTCGTGGCAACTCGGCGGTTGAGTACGTGCTAAACAGAAACTTGCCATATACCAGTGGCCCGCAATGGTTGCTTGATAACTTATTAAAAGATAGATGGGTCATTGGTGTATCAGGAACCCACGGCAAAACCACGACCAGCAGCATGGTGGCGTGGATTTTAGAGTACAGCGAATTAAACCCCGGCTACCTTATTGGTGGTGTGCCTGAAAACTTTGGTGTGTCTGCCCGTATTGGAGAAAGCCCGTTTTTTGTCATTGAAGCAGACGAATACGACAGCGCCTTTTTCGATAAGCGCTCTAAGTTTGTGCATTACCGACCTAAAACGCTGGTGATTAATAACTTAGAGTTTGATCATGCTGACATCTTCGCCGACTTAGCCGCCATTCAAACCCAGTTTCACCACCTTGTGCGCATGGTGCCAGAAAATGGCCTGATTCTTACGCCCAACCACACGCCCGCTATTGAGGAAACCCTTAAAAAAGGTTGTTGGACGCCACGCCAATGTCTAGGCAAAGAATGGTCCGCAGAACTTATCAATAAAGATGGTAGCCAGTTTAACGTGCTATTTAACAATGAGATTGTTGGCGCAGTACAGTGGGAACTGCTTGGCCAGCACAATGTGGATAACGCACTCATGGCCATTGCTGCGGCTCATCATGCCGGTGTTACCCTCCACGATGCCATTGCCGCGCTATCAAGTTTTAAAAATGTTAAGCGCCGCATGGAAATAAAAGGCGTAGTGACACTCGCAGCTGAAGGTAAACCCGTGACGGTTTATGATGATTTTGCTCATCACCCCACCGCCATTGCCACCACTATTGATGGACTTCGCAAGAAAGTAGGTAATGCCCGCATACTGGCTGTGCTGGAGCCTCGTTCGAACACCATGAAAATGGGGGTGCATAAGAATACCCTTGCTCACTCTTGGCAGGCCGCCGATGCAGTTTATGTGTATGAACCTCAAGGGCTAGACTGGTCGCTAAAGGAAGCAGCAGCTGCTAGCCCAGCGCCCACCACCGTATTCAATGATGTTGAAAACATTGTAAAAGTATTGCAAAGCGAAGTGCGCCCTGGCGATCATATTCTTATTATGAGTAATGGTGGTTTTGAAGGCATCCACAACCGTGTTTTACGCGTACTTACCCCGTCAATCGAGGTAGAAAAATGAAACATGATAAGCAAATTACCCTAGCTATTACGGGTGCTTCCGGCACACCATACGCACTATCACTATTAACGTCGTTAGTTAAAGCTGACTACCAAGTGTATGTGCTTATTTCTTCTGCCGCTAAAGTGGTGATGGCTACAGAAGAAAATATAAAAATTCCCGCGAGGCCTGAAGACGCCAGTGCTTTTTTCATTGAGCACTGCGGCGGCAAGCCTGGTCAAGTGCAAGTATTTGGAAAAGAAGAGTGGTTTTCACCTGTTGCATCAGGTTCAGCAGCACCGGCCAAAATGGTAGTATGCCCTTGCTCTACGGGCACCCTTTCGTCTATCGCCGTTGGTGCTAGCGACAATTTGATAGAACGGGCAGCCGATGTAGTATTAAAAGAAAGAGGACAGCTTATTCTGGTACCACGAGAAATGCCCCTTTCCTCAATCCATTTGGAAAATATGCTTAAATTGTCACAAATGGGTGCGACAATAATGCCAGCGGCACCTGGTTTTTACCATAATCCTAAGACCATCGAAGATTTGGTCGACTTTGTTGTGGCGCGTATTCTTGATCATCTCGGCGTTGAACAATCTTTAGTGGCACGCTGGGGTTATGAAACCGCTAAACATAGTGGTAACGCTTAGCTAATAGTACATTGCTAATAGAAACAGCCGCTAGAAATAGCGATTTGCAAAATTTAAAAATAGAACAAAGGAAAATTAATGACAGCGTTGAGAAATAGGACTTTCGCCGTTGCGCTAAGCTCACTTATTACGTTATTTGTTTCGTCGCCAGCGTTTGGCTGGGGCCAAACAGGCCATCGGGTTACTGGCGCTATTGCGCAGCAGTATTTAAGCCCCTTGTCTCAAGCTGCTGTAGCAGAACTATTACCAAACAGTTCGCTAGCAGAAGCATCAACTTATGCAGATGAAATGCGCTCAAACCCAAGTGAGTTTTGGCAAAAGATGTCTACCCATTGGCACTATGTAACAGTGCCTCAAGGGAAAAACTATGCTGAAGTTGGTGCGCCTAGACAAGGTGATGCCGTTACCGCACTTGAAGCCTATACAAAAACCTTAAAAAGCGATTCGGCCACTATTGAAGAAAAACGCTTAGCGCTACGTTTTATAGTGCACATTATTGGTGATTTGCACCAACCGCTGCATGCGGGTGATGGCAGCGATCGCGGCGGTAACGATGTAAAAGTAAATTTCTTTTGGCAGAACTCTAATTTACATCGGGTGTGGGACTCTCAAATGCTAGAGCAACGTAAGCTGTCTTATACAGAATGGACAACATGGCTTACAGAACACATTACACCGGATGACATTCGTAGCTGGGCAACCACAGATCCGTTAGTGTGGATTGAAGAAAGCACTAAACTCCGTGATGAAGTCTACCCTGAAGATGCCAACAACATGAGTTATGACTACTTATATCAGCATCTTCCAACGGCTAATCAGCGTTTACAAATGGCTGGTATTCGACTTGCCATGTACTTAAACGAAACGTTTGATAAGTAATTACCAATACATACCGCAGAGGGTTCTGCTAGCGGCTATGGGTAGTTGCTGAATCCTGAGCACAAAAAAGCGGAGGCACTTTATTCAGCTGTCTCCGCTTTTTGTTGTCTTAAACCTGCGTATTTAAGCAATAATTCTCAAACGTCGCTAAGAAGCTAGTATCAAAGCTTAGTCGATATCGAGAGGTTCAGGTGAAAGAATAACACCCGTGCTATCAGCATAAAGGTGATCTTCTGGCAGAAAGGTAACGCCACCAAAATTAACCGGTACGTCAACATCGCCAATGCTTTCACATTCAGCGTTAACAGGTATTGCCGCCACCGCTAATACGCCAATATCCATTTCGGCCAAGTTATCCACTTCACGTACACTGCCGTAGCACACAATGCCTTCCCAGTCGTTATCTATTGCTACTTGAGCAAGGGCTGCATCGAATAAGGCACGACGTGTAGAACCACCACCATCAATTAGCAGTACTTTACCTGCACCAGGTTGAGCCAATACACGGTCAATAAGACCACGGTCTTCGAAACACTTAATCGTGGTGATTTCGCCACCAAAAGAATAACGGCCGCCAAAGCTTGCAAAGATAGGGTCAACTACGTCGACGCTGTCTGCAAATAAATCGCACAATTCAGAAGTGTTGTAATCCATTGCTCTACCTTACTTTAATTGAGAGTAGTAGGTTATTTACCTTGTTCTAGCATAGCATTAATTTAGTCGTTGAAAACGCCTGATTTATGAAGTTTCAGGGAAACAGCAACAACCTTTCCACTAAATAGACTGCCACTCTTATTAGCAAAGACATTTTCACCTACTTAGCACGTAACTTGCTTACCTTTTTATAAAAGACTAACTCGCTAGCACACCGCACCTAATAGAAGTTAATACGTGCAGAACAGCCTGACCAACGAACCTTTTCATCTGTCATAAAGGTTTCTTTTTTCTGTCACTGGTTGGTCACAGAATGCTTTTAAATTGTTCAATAATCAATCGAAAGGGGGCAAGGCTAATGCTTCTTAAATCCTTGACCAAATACGATACAAATTTGTTCTATCGCTTATACAGTCTTACCGTAAAACGAGATTGTCGCAGTATCATCTGGTTATCAAAAACCGGAGATGGATACCTTTACTTGTTCATTGGCGCCTTATTATGGGCTTTTGAACCCGAGCATGGCGAACTTTTCCTCTACACAGCGCTGATGGCATATGCGCTGGAATTACCTATCTATGTGCTGCTTAAGAAAATGTTCAAGCGCCCGCGCCCTTGTGATTTTCTATTGGATTTAACAGCACATGTTACGCCATCCGATAAATTCTCTCTGCCCTCTGGGCATACTGCTGCGGCTTGCTTAATGGCAAGTATTGTAGCGCATTACTATCCACCATTCGCGGTACTGGCATACAGTTGGGCAGCCCTTATTGGCCTGTCTCGCGTCTTGCTAGGCGTGCACTACCCATCAGATGTAGTCGCAGGTATGTTACTTGGTATCACTATCGCATCGTTGAGTATTTCCATCCTGGGGTAACATGAAATTATTGTATGGCGTGCAAGGCACCGGAAACGGGCACATTGCTCGTGCACGAATTATGGCGGCAGCACTAGCCAAGCGTTCAGATGTTGAAGTAGATTTTGTTTTCACAGGTCGTGAACCCGATAAATATTTTGATATGGATGTATTTGGCGACTATCGCACCTTCACTGGCTTAAGCTTTATCACTAAAAGTGGCCGCGTAGACCGGTGGCAAACCATTAAAGAAGCTAATATCAGTCAATTTCTAAAAGACGTGAAACGTTTTGATGCAAGCGGATACGATCTTCTCGTTAACGACTTTGAGCCTGTCACAGCGTGGGCGGCAAAGCGTCAGCATATTCCGTCAATTTCAATTAGCCACCAAGCCGCATTTTCTTATGATGTGCCAAAATCTGGCGACACCATTATTGATCGGCTGCTAATGAAAAAATTCGCCCCTACCGACCTTCAATTAGGTGTCCATTGGTTTCACTTTAATCAACCGATCATTCCGCCTTTTGTGGCAGAGAAACCGCTATCAGTACCGGGTAAGGGTCATGTGTTGGTTTACTTACCATTTGAAGATGTTAGCGACGTTCAACAAATGCTGGAGCCTTTAAGCGACCAAAAATTTCAGTGCTTCCACCCCGATATTAGCGAAATTAAAGACGCGGGACACATTCAGTGGAACCCTACGTCAAAACAGCATTTCCAGCGTGCGCTACAGCATTGTAATGGCGTTATTGCGAACGGAGGTTTTGAACTTTCAAGCGAAGCCTTACAGCTAGGCAAGAAGCTACTTATCAAGCCTCTTCATGGCCAATTTGAGCAGCTATCAAATGTACTCACCCTTAATAAGCTTGACCTTTGCCACACCCTATTTCAACTGGATACGGATATTGTTGAAGAGTGGCTAGAAACAGCAGACATAGAAGCTATTCAATTCCCCGACGACCCTAATACATTAATTGATTGGCTGAAAAAAGGTGACTTGCAAGACACGCAAAGCCTATGTAATTCGCTGTGGAAAGAGGTTCGCTACGGCGATAAAACACAAGAACGCTTATTGTCTCTTGCATTTTAATCACGCAATGCGATGATAACGGCATTTATTGTCGTATTCGCGGGATTTTTCGTGCTTAAGAAGTGGGTTTTAGTTACATTCACAGCCATTCTACTTAGTGGTTGTGGTTATAAAGGGGCGCTGTATATTCCACAAGCGCCAGAACAAACGACGCCTACTGAAAAGCCAGACGAAACAGCGTCTTCACCAAACACGCAAAGCCAACCCGCCTCCACACCAGGAGAATCTCACTAGTGGATTTTTTCGCTTATAAAAACGGCCAGCTTTTCGCTGAAGATGTAGCCGTTGCAGATATTGCTGCACAGTACCAAACCCCTGTTTATGTATATTCACGGGCAACTTTAGAACGTCATTGGCATGCCTTTAATGATGCTATTGGTGAGCACCCTCACCTTATCTGTTATGCAGTAAAGGCCAATTCAAATCTAGGTGTACTCAGTACACTAGCCAAAATTGGCTCTGGTTTTGACATTGTTTCTGGTGGTGAATTAGCACGTGTTATTGAAGCCGGTGGCGATGCCAGCAAAGTGGTATTTTCAGGTGTAGGTAAAAAAGCAGACGAAATACGTTATGCGTTAGAGCAAGGCATTATGTGCTTTAACGTAGAGTCTGAGCCTGAATTGCATCGCATTAACGCGGTAGCAGAATCCCTTGGCAAAAAGGCGCCTATTTCGCTTCGCATCAACCCTGACGTAGATGCAAAAACGCACCCCTATATTTCAACAGGATTGAAGGCAAACAAATTTGGTATCGCCCGTGAACGCGCGTTGCAAACCTACGAGCTAGCCGCATCACTTCCTTACTTGAACGTAGTGGGTATGGACTGCCACATTGGTTCGCAATTGACTGAAATTGGCCCCTTTGTCGATGCACTAGAGCGTTTGTTGCTGCTTATTGATGAATTAGCCGAGCGCGGTATAACCATTGATCACTTAGATGTTGGTGGTGGCTTAGGTGTGACTTATAACGACGAAGAACCGCCGCATCCAAAAGCTTACGCTGCAGCGATGGCAGAAAAAATGGTGGGTCGAGAGAACCTTAAACTCATTTTAGAGCCAGGCCGCGCTATTGCCGCAAACGCGGGTATTTTAGTCACTGAGGTTGAGTTTATCAAAGAAGGTGAAGAGAAAAGCTTCGCTATTGTTGATGCCGCTATGAATGACCTGCTTCGACCTGCACTTTACTCTGCATGGCAGAATATCATCCCAGTAAAACAAGAAAGTACTGCTACAGCACGCAATTACGATGTGGTAGGCCCGGTATGTGAAACCGGTGATTTCATCGGTAAAGACCGTGAACTTGCTATCGAACCAACTGACCTACTAGCAGTGCGAAGCGCCGGTGCGTATGGCTTTGCAATGGCATCAAACTACAATAGCCGCTGCCGTCCAGCAGAGATTATGGTAGATGGTGATGCAACAATTGTGGTGCGTGAAAGAGAAATTCTAAAAGATCTCTGGAAAGGTGAGCACAAACTTACGTAAACTAGGGTTAAACTCAAAATAAAGATGCGCGGTTAATGCAGGTTCAGTTTTCAAAAATGCACGGTCTGGGAAATGACTTCATGGTGATTGATAATGTCACCCAGAACGTCTTTTTCTCGAAGGACAAAATACAGCAGTTAGCAAATCGAAACTTCGGTATAGGGTTCGATCAATTGCTTATGGTTGAACCGCCTTACGATCCTGAACAAGATTTTCACTATCGCATATTTAACGCTGACGGCTCTGAAGTTGAACAATGTGGTAATGGTGCTCGTTGCTTTGCGCGCTTCGTAAAGCAAAAAGGGCTAATTAACCGCAATAAAATTGTGGTGAGTACTAAAGCTGGGAAAATGGTGTTGTACTTGGAGAAAGATGGCCAAGTTACCGTGAATATGGGCAAGCCCGAATTCGAGCCAGCTAAAATTCCACTGAAAGCGAACAAACAAGAAAATACCTATATATTGCGCGTAAACGATAAAACCTTGTTTTACGGTGCCGTATCTATGGGTAACCCGCATTGCGTCATGGAAGTGGAAGATGTAGATACCGCGCCTGTTAAAGAAATAGGGCCCCTCGTTGAACGCAACGAACGGTTCCCAGAAGGCGTGAATGTGGGCTTTATGCAGATTATTAATGAATCGCACATTCGATTGCGTGTATTTGAACGTGGCTCGGGTGAAACCTTGGCATGCGGCAGCGGTGCATGCGCAGCAGTTGCAATTGGTCAGATTCAAGGTAAATTAAGCAAAGATGTTCGGGTAGATTTGCCCGGCGGCAGTTTACGGATCCGTTGGCCAGGCCCAGATAATGTATTAAAAATGACAGGGCCCGCCGACCATGTGTACGACGGACATATAAATTTATGAGTGAATTATCAGGACAAGCTAGCGCATCAGCGGTAGTAGACGTGTTTTCAGGCGACAGCGATGTTTCCTCAGAACAGGTTCGCACTTTTTTGTTAGAAAACCCTGATTTTTTTGCTCAATACCCAGAACTACTCGAAAAACTTAAAATTCCCCATTCGCATAAAGGCAGCGTCTCGCTGGTTGAAATTCAAAGTGAGCAATTGCGCAAAAAAGTTCGCCAGTTGAATTATAAACTTACGCAACTGGTGAGTATTGCCAAGCAAAACGAAAAAATTTACCGCGTATACACCGACCTAAACGTACAATTACTGCGTTGCGAAAGTGTGGCAGAAGTTCAGTTTACCCTTGAAGATGTGTTGCAAGAGCGTTTGCAGTTGTCTTCTGCGGTGATAAAAAGCTTCAAGGGCCCTCATGCTATTCCCGAGTTACAACGCAGGTTATTTACCGAAAAGCGCTTTAAAACGTCGAACTTTTTTTTCGGACGATTATCGCAGCACGAACGCCAGTTATTGTTTGCTGATAGTAGCGCAGAATCTGTTGCCCTAATGCTATTAGACGACAACCAAGAAATTGGTATTTTAGGTATTAGCAGCAGTGATCCAAGCCATTTCACCCCTGATATGGACACCTTGTTGCTACAACAGCTACAACAAGTGCTTAATATTATTTTGCCTGAGATGATGGGGTATTAGTTTTCGTGACAACGGAAACTGTACTGAGCGAACCTTGCCACCTTTGGCTTGAAAAGTTTCTTCTCCACCTACAAGTTGAACGCGGTTTATCGCCGCTTACTATCAGTAACTACCGCAGACAACTTACCAGCATAGCCATTACTTTGGGGCTTTACGAGTGGTCAGGTATGACGCCCTCTGATGTAAAGCGCGTGATGGCGGCAGCAAAAATGGACGGGCATAAACCCCGTAGCATAGCATTGCGGTTGTCAGCTCTTCGTACCTTCTGCCAATACCTTATTGATAACGAACAGCTGTTCAGCAACCCCGTGGAGGGTATTCAAGCGCCCAAACAAGGCAAACCATTACCTAAACAGCTTAGCGTTGATGAAATGCAGCAGTTGTTGGCAAATGAACAAGCCGCCAGCGGCGATACCGACGAAGGCATTATTTGCCGCGACGTAGCCATGTTTGAATTACTCTATGGCTGCGGACTTCGATTAAGCGAACTAACGGGCTTAAACTTAAGTGACTACCCGAAAGACGGTACCATTAAAGTGACCGGTAAGGGCAGTAAGCAGCGTATATTGCCCTTAGGCCGACAAGCGCAAAAGGCGCTACATGCTTGGCTTAAAGTGCGCCCTGCTTATGCTTCACCCTATGAACCCGCTATTTTTGTTAGCAAGCGTAAAACCCGCATTTCAAATCGCCAAGTGGCTAACCGGCTTAACCAAATGGCAGAGTTGCAAAGCCTTAGTCAGAAAGTAAGCCCACATAAACTGCGCCATTCTTTTGCCACGCACGTATTAGAGTCGAGCGGCGATTTACGGGCGGTGCAAGAATTATTAGGCCATGCCAATCTATCTACCACGCAAGTGTATACTCATTTAGATTTTCAGCATTTAGCCAAGGTTTATGATGCCGCGCACCCTAGAGCACATAAAAAATAATCCTCTTTTGAAAATAGGCCTTTAACTATTATGCAGTTCTTCAGAGCCATAAATTCCGTGAAGGCTATGACCTTCGACCTTGATGACACCTTATATAATAACGAACCTATTATTCGCCAAGCCGAAGCAGCATTGAATACGCATTTAAAGCAGTATCACCCCAAAGCAGCAGCATTAACTCCTACACACTGGCAACAGCTAAAGCGGGATGCTATTACGGCCAATCCTACTTATTCATCTGATATGGGAAAACTTCGCTTAGCGGTGTTAAATGCGGCTTTGATACATGATATTCCACCCCAAGACACCCACACGTTAGATGCTGCCGTGCAAGCCTGTTTCGACTGTTTTTATCATGCCAGAAGCGAGTTTGATTTGGCTGATGATGTGCATAAAACCTTATCAATTTTAAGTGAAAATATGACACTGGTAGGTATTACTAACGGCAATGTAAACGCTGACCAAATAGGTATTACGCCTTATTTCGATACCATTTTACATGCCAGTACTAGCCGACCTATGAAACCTTCACGGGCTATGTTCGATGAAGCAGCAAGCTTTATAGGCGATGCGCCGGAAAATATATTGCACGTGGGCGATAACATTATTAAAGATGTGTATGGGGCGATAAATGCGGGGTTTCAGTCTGCTTGGTTTGCATGCAACCGAGAAATGCATTTACCCCGTGAGAGAGCATCTGTACTCCCTCACGTGGCATTAGATTCGTTAGACGAGTTAGCTTACTTCTTGTAAGTAAATCAGTAAGTAGCGCTTTCTCTTAAGGTACTGGCGCTTAAAGTACTTGCTCTTAAAGTACTGGCGCGTTTAAGGCTTTTGCGAGTAAGGCTGATTGTCTTCTAACACGTTTTGGCGCATAGAATCGCAAGGGCGCTGGCATACTGGGCGTCCAACCACTTTAGCCGGCACACCGACTACTGTAACGTGCGGCGGTACATTGTCTAACACAACACTACCCGCTCCCACTTTAGAGCCTTCGCCAATTTCGATATTGCCAAGAATTTTAGCACCCGCACCTACTAACACGCCTTGGCGAATTTTAGGGTGACGGTCACCCGACTCGTTCCCAGTTCCGCCAAGCGTTACGCTTTGCAAAATAGACACGTTGTCTTCTATAACTGCGGTTTCACCCACCACAATTCCGGTAGCGTGATCGAACATCACCCCTTTACCTATTTTAGCGGCAGGGTGAATATCCACGCCGAAGGTAGCCGAATTACGGCTTTGTAAGAACAAAGCAAGTTGATGTCTACCATGCAACCACAAGTAATGCGCCATGCGGTGAACTTGCACTGCGTGGAACCCTTTGAAGTGCAGCAATGGCACTAAGAAATCATCTACTGCGGCGTCTCGGGCACGAATAGCATTAATATCTGCCATTGCCGACTCACTAATTGACGGCTCTAACAAATAGGCTTCATCGAACACTTCACGAATGGCAATAGCCGGCATCACTTCATCAGCCATTTTGCTTGATAATATAAAGCTTAACGACGATTCAAAATTATGATGTGCTGAAATACAGGCGTGAACATAGCTTGCTAGTAGCGGCTCGCTTTCTGCCACAGTTTGCGCTTCTTTTTTTAACGATAACCAAAAGTCAGTCGATGGAGAGAGTGCGTGCATGAGGCAGTTCCTGTAAAAATAAAGTTCAGAGCCCACTTAAATGCGGGTAAAAGGCCTACATTGTATTAGGCAACATAATGGCTCGAAGTGTACATGAGCCACAGTTAAAACAACACCTACAGACTACGCTTCAAGCGTGAAAATTGTTCAACTTATCGATAACCTGCCCGTGAATACCGCTGGTGTCGTCTAAACAAGGCTAAGTTCATCGCTAAAAATTCCCCCTAGCCGCTAAGCTTCATCAAACAGGCCTGTATAAATTCACAGTCAGCTGGCATAATGTTGCAGCATTGAAACTAGACAAATTAGGTTGACCATATTATGGATGTATCCCGACTGCTTGACGAGCTTAACGATAAACAACGTGAAGCGGTAGCAGCCCCTCTTTCTAACGCCCTCATATTAGCTGGCGCAGGAAGTGGCAAAACTCGGGTGTTGGTGCATCGCATAGCATGGTTAATGGAAGTGGAAAATATTGCCCCGTTTTCCATTCTGGCCGTAACCTTTACGAATAAGGCCGCGAAAGAAATGCGTGGCCGAATAGAGTCGTTGATGGGTCGTGGTCTGAATAATATGTGGATTGGTACTTTCCACGGATTAGCTCACAGGCTGCTTCGCGCCCACCATGCAGAAGCTAATTTGCCTGAAAACTTCCAAATTCTTGACTCAGACGACCAATACCGTTTGATTAAACGTATTTTAAAAGCCATGAATTTAGACGAAAAGCACTGGGTGCCCCGTCAAATTCAGTGGTATATCAACGGCAATAAAGACGAAGGCCTGCGCCCTCAACATATTGAAACCCACAATGACCAAACCCAACAAAAGATGCGTGAAATTTACGCCGCGTATCAAGACGCGTGCGACCGCTCAGGGCTTGTGGATTTTGCCGAGCTATTATTGCGTGCACACGAACTTTGGGCTAAAAACCCAGAAGTGCTCGCTAATTACCAACGACGTTTCCGCGCCGTATTAGTTGACGAATTCCAAGATACCAACAACATTCAGTACGCATGGCTACGCATGCTGTGTAGCGGCAATCAAAACAATATCATGATTGTGGGCGATGACGACCAATCTATTTACGGCTGGCGTGGCGCGAATGTTGATAATATTCAGCACTTCTTGAAAGATTTCAATAACCCCACAACCATTCGATTAGAACAAAACTACCGTTCTACCGGTACCATTTTGAAAGCCGCCAACACGGTTATTGATAATAATACGGGCCGTTTAGGCAAAGAGCTTTGGACAGACGGCAACGATGGCGAGCCCATCTCTGTTTATGCGGGGTTTAATGAGTTAGATGAAGCCCGCTTTATTGTGTCGAAAATTAAAGACTGGCTGAACCAAGGCAATGCGTTAAAAGACACTGCCATTTTATATCGCAATAACGCCCAGTCGCGGGTATTAGAAGAAGCCTTACTGCACCAAGGTACACCGTATCGCATTTATGGCGGCCTTCGATTCTTCGAACGCCAAGAAATTAAAGATGCACTTGGCTACCTTCGTATGATGAATCATCCTCATGACGATGCCGCCTTTGAACGTGTAGTGAACACGCCAACTCGCGGTATGGGTGAAAAAACCCTCTCACAGGTACGAGAAGCCGCCAGAACACATAATTGCTCTATGTGGCAGGCTAGCCAACTACTCATTAACGAAAACGCGCTCAAAGGCCGTGCACTTAATGCCCTTCAAAGTTTTGTGCTGTTAGTTACCGAGCTTGAACAAGCTACTGTAGACGAGCCTTTAGAAAAACACGCCGACGTGGCCATTAGGCAGTCAGGCTTATACGCCATGTATCAAGCCGAACGCGGCGAAAAAGCCCAAGCGCGACTGGAAAACTTAGAAGAATTGGTTACCGCGTGTAAGCAATTTACCGTACCTGATGAAGCAGAAGAAATGACGCCGCTTTCTGCCTTTCTTGCTCACGCCTCGTTAGAAGCAGGCGAAACCCAGGCGGGCACCGATCAAGATGCGGTGCAGATGATGACGATTCACACCGCAAAGGGGCTCGAATTCCCTATGGTATTTATGGCCGGTGTCGAAGAAGGCATGTTTCCAAGCCAGATGACCAATGATGAACCAGGCAGAATGGAAGAAGAACGCCGCCTGTGTTACGTGGGCATGACTCGCGCCATGGAAAAGCTATATATTACTTACGCGGAAAGCCGCCGTTTATACGGGCAAGACAAATACCACACCGCATCTCGCTTTATTCGTGAAATTCCAGCTGACTGTGTTGAAGAAGTAAGACTCAAGTCTACAATTTCTCGACCGATACATAACCGATTCAGCCAAGCGACCTCACACGCCTCATTTGAAGAAACTGGCTTTCAGTTGGGCCAAAAAGTTGTTCACCGTAAATTCGGTGAAGGGATAGTACTAAACTACGAAGGCAGTGGTGAACACGCTAGGGTACAAGTTAATTTTGACGAATTTGGTACAAAATGGCTCGTTCTCGCCTATGCTAAATTGGAAAAAGCATAGCAATCTGGCAAGAAGCCTGAACCCAAGTAGAGAAATATGCCGCAAAATGTGCTGGTGATAGAAAACAGCGATAAAAATTTAGACGTTGTATCAAAACTTGTCAGAAAAGCAGGGTTAATCCCTGTTGGCGCTCACTCGTTAACGGAAGCGAGCGCCCGTTTTGCGCTTATGATGCCTGAAAGTTTCTTGTGCGCCATTGTTGCTCATAACTTACCTGATGCGCCGAATGGCGAAGCCATCGACTTCGCTATTGATGCCTTTATTCCAGCCATAGTCACTACCGATACGCTAGAAGCAAAAACCCGAGACAGGGTCTTAGAAAAAGACGTCGTTGATTACATTCCCAAAGAAAACGCGCAAAATTACGATTACTTAAGCCGTTTACTGTTTCGATTAGAGAAAAACAAATCGACAGGTGTTGTAGTAGTAAGTACGCACCGTTCATCTAGACGAAAAATGCTTTCGCTGCTTTATCGACACAACTTTGTGGTTTATGACTGCCCTACCGCCAGTGAGGCTATGAGCATACTGGCTGAGCATGCACATATCAGGTTGGTTATCACCGATAACGCGCTTCCAGATATGACCGGCACGCAGTTTATTTCAGGCCTGCGTAAAGCCTTCTCAAAAGAACAGTTAGCCATTATCGGTCTTGCAAGCGACCAACGCCCGCTGATGTCTGCTCATTTCATTAAAAGCGGTGCGAACGACTTTTTGCATTTACCTTACTGTCATGAAGAGTTTTTATGCCGGGTAATGCAGAATATTGAATATATTGAAAGCGTAGAAGCCATTCGACGCGCTGCTAATACCGACTATTTAACTGGCCTGCCTAACCGCCGCCATTTCTTTTATACCGTTACCGTGCAGTATAAAAAGCTACCTGAGCAACATGCTTTAGCGCTTATCGACCTTGATCATTTTAAGCGCATTAACGATACCTACGGGCATGATGCGGGTGATCTCGTGCTCAAAGCGGTAGCTAACCTGTTACAAGTTCATTTTAACGATACGCTGGTTGCACGTTTTGGTGGGGAAGAATTTTGCGTTTACTTGCCTAAAATCGACCTTAATAACGCACAAGAGCGGCTAAATAGATTCAGAATAGCGTTAGAGAAAATGCCAATTCAATTAGGCGAAGAAAGCGTGAAAGTAACCTGCAGTATTGGGCTTTGTAATACCCCTACGCAAAATATTGAAACCTTGCTAAGTAGCGCAGATAAGCTTTTATACAAAGCAAAACATGCTGGGCGTAACCAAGTTTACCTAAACAGTGAAACTCAAGAAGTTTGAGTTTCACTGGTTACCTTAGCCGACTGCACCGATGCCTTTAGGGCTTTTCGCTGTTTTTTGTAGGCAATAAGAGAGTCGACACTAAATACTGCAAGTGCTAGCCACACAAAACCAAAGGTGATTAGCCTAGCCTCATCTAACGGCTCATCGTACAAGTAAACCGCCAGCACGAACATGAGTGTTGGCCCTATGTATTGCAAAAAACCTAAGGTTGAATACATGATACGCCGTGCTGCTGCGGTAAAGCATAACAAGGGCGCAGTGGTCACAATACCGGCGGCTAAAATAAGCATGTTTAAGCTAGCGTCGTTATTAAAAAGGTTGCTGTATTCTGAACCAAATAGCAGCCAATACCCTAAAGCTAAGGGTGATAACATTAACGTTTCGATAAAAAGGCCCGGCAAAGAATCTACCGCTACCTGCTTGCGTAAAATACCATAAATACTAAAACTGCCCGCCAATACAAGTGCAATCCAAGGCACATGACCGTAAGAGAAAATCAAAATAGCCACACCCACAATGGCTAATACCACCGCCACTCGCTGAAACGTTCTTAGCCTTTCGCCTAGAAAAAGCCGCCCAAGAAAAACGTTAATAAGCGGGTTGATGTAGTAACCTAAGCTAGCATCCAATATGTGATCGTTATTTACTGCCCAGATGAACAGTAGCCAGTTGGCGCCTAGCAAAATGCCAGCGACCAATAACACCTGCATCACCTTTTTATTTCGCAAAGCTGCGGCAACCTTGGCCCACTGCTTTAACCCAGCAATCAAGCCTACCAGCACCAACACCGACCAAGTTACCCTGTGCATTAGAATTTCTGCTGCGGGCAATACAGTAAGCTGTTTAAAGTAGATTGGCGCTATACCCCACATGGTGTAGGCCGCGATGGCACACATTATTCCGACTTGGGCAGCACTGGCTTGCTGAACGCGCATAGTTAGCTATCACTTTTTAAGGCTGAAAAAAGGCGCGTAGTGTTCATTACCTTACTTAAGAAAGCAAGCCTATCACGCCCAGAATGGGGTATTTACAGACAAAGTTAGTCTAGGGGTGATGACAACTTATAGTTCCAGCTATAACAGAAATAACGTTCCCAACCCTAAGAAGGCAACAAAGCCAACAATGTCAGTCACTGTGGTAAGAATAACTGATCCAGACAACGCGGGATCTATCTTAAGTCTGTCCAAAATAAAGGGCACGAACACACCGGCAAGCGCAGCTGCCACAATATTAAAGAGAATGGCTAGGCAAATCACCATGCCAAGTAGCGCATCGGCAAACCAGAAATAGGCCACTATGCCTATCACCAAAGCCCATATCACGCCATTTAGCCCCCCAACTTTGAGTTCTTTCATCATAAGTGCACGTAAGTTGGCTGGCGTTACTTGCCCAAGTGCCAGCCCGCGCACAATCAATGTAAGCGTTTGGCTGCCTGCTATACCACCCATACTAGCAACCACTGGCATGAGTACCGCCAGCGCAACCACCTGCTGTAATGTAGCTTCAAACAACCCGATAAACCAAGATGCCAAAAACGCGGTAAGCAAGTTGATACCTAGCCACAATGCACGGTTTCTCGCACTTTTTGCCACAGGTGAGAATAAATCTTCGTCTTCATCCATACCTGCAGAGGCCATGACTTGACGCTCGTAAAACTCGTTCATTAACTCACTGGCCGAAGCGATATCTAAACGACCAATAAGTTTGTTCGATTCATCTACCACAGGTAACGACGATAGCCCTGAACGCTGCACTTGTAAGGATGCCGCGGTAGACTCATCAGTGCCCACTAGCATAGTGACATTTTCTTCGGCCATGCTAATCAGTGAACTGTGTTCTTGCGCCGCAAAAAGACGATGAATCTTCACCAGTGCGGTAAATTGACCGGAACGGTTCACCAAATAAATACTATCGCAGTGCTGAGGTATGTCTCGTCGTAATAGGCGTAAGCCTTCTTTCACTTTTGCATTAGCCGGTAGTACTAGCAACTCATGACTGACCCAGTGACCCACTTGTTCGTCGGGAAACTGCGTCGCTTCGCGGAAATACTTACGTTCTTGGCTATCAAGGGCTTCGTATGCGACATCAACTAACCGCGTGGGTAATGAGTCGAGGAGTTCAAGTAAGTCTTCTGCGTCAATATCAGCAAAGATAGACGCCCACTCGTTATGCGGCGTGGCGTCGATAAGAATTTCACGGGGATCGCTTCGCATTTCCACCAGCACGCTAAGCTTGCGATCACGTGGAATGCCCTCCCAAACGACGAGACGTCGCTCTAGGGGTAACGATTCTAATAAGGAGGCAATGTAGACAGTATCCTGCCCACTTAATGCGGTAAGAATAGACGCTGGGTCATCACCCATACCATCTGTTACAAACTCTTCGATAAGATCGGGTAATGGCTCCGCCACTCGACACCTCCAAAATGCATTATATACCGGCTACCCCAACATATAGGTACCCGTACCAAAGGCAATATGATCGCCTTTTTCGTTGTGAAGCTCCATCCTACAAACCGCCAACTTAGCGCCGCCGCGAATAACTTTTGCCGTAGCAATAAACCGCTCTCCACGACCCGGTCGCAAATAGTCAACGCGCATATCTACGGTACCCATTCTCGGTAGACGGGTTTGCAAGCTTGCTAGGTCAGTATCGTTAGTTCGTTTAATCGCTTCGATAATAGCGACCAAGCCGCCTATGGTATCTAGCATAGTGGCTGTCACGCCGCCATGAAGAATTTTTTGCAGTGGATTTCCGGTTAAGGCTTCACGCCAAGAAACATGAAGTTCTATGCTGTCACTTTCTACCCCTTCATTCGGGCGAACAAACTCTAACCCTAATAACTGGTTAAACGGCATAGTATCACGAAATAAACTAATAACATGTGCAATCATATCGTTGCGGCTAGGCATATTTTTATTGTCTGAAGTGCGCATATTGCATCCTTTCTTATGAGTAGCATTACATCGACGTTAGCCTACTTTTAAGGGATGCACTGTTTTAATTTATTATACCTTTTCATATGACTTCTGAATTTTAGTCCAGTTTTTGCGTTTGTTTCGTGAAGAACGATAGAAAAACGCGTAAAATCCCCCGCCATGACTACTGTAATTGCCGACACCACTATTAGTTCTCCCGTTCCCGATGCGCTAACCCCTGAAAACGTTTTAAAAAATGTGTTTGGGTACGATGAATTTCGCGAGGGACAAGGAGACGTCATCCACCATGTATGCCACGGTGGAGATGCACTTGTATTGCTACCTACCGGTGGTGGAAAATCTATGTGCTATCAAATTCCAGCGCTTATCCGCGCAGGTACTGGCATTGTAGTGTCGCCACTTATCTCGTTAATGCAAGATCAAGTAGAACAGTTAAAAGCCTTGGGTGTGAAAGCCGCTTACCTAAATTCAACACTTAGTCAGGAAGACCAAGCCAGTATTTCAGAGCAAATGGTGTCTAACCAGTTAGACTTATTGTATGTCTCTCCTGAACGATTGCTTCAATTTGGCTTTCAGCAAACGCTTCGTACTACAGAGGTAGCCTTATTTGCTATCGATGAAGCCCACTGCGTCTCCCATTGGGGGCACGATTTCAGGCACGACTACCGGGCCCTCGGCCAGATTAAAGCCCGCTTTCCTGATATCCCTGTTATTGGGTTAACGGCTACCGCAGACATCGCTACCCAAAGCGATATTCTCACCCAACTGCAACTTAATGACCCCCTAGTTTATAAAGGCAGTTTCGATAGACCGAATATTCGTTATCGGGTGATGTCGAAGTACAAAGCCTTCGAACAGGTTGTTACTTACGTTAAGCAACAAGAAGGCAGCGGGATTATTTATTGTAATAGTCGCGCCAAAGTAGACGACTTACATGCCAAGCTATTCAAGCAAGGTTTTCGCTGCGCGGCGTATCATGCGGGTATGGATGCCGACGAACGAGAATTAGTTCAGCGCCAGTTTTTGAACGATAAAATTGATATTGTTGTAGCCACGGTCGCCTTCGGTATGGGGATTAATAAATCGAACGTGCGTTACGTGGTGCATCACGATGTACCTCGCAGTGTTGAAAGTTACTACCAGGAAACAGGCCGCGCAGGACGAGACGGCCTTGAATCTGAAGCCATGCTGCTGTTCGATGAAAAAGATGCGGCTCGGGTACGTCAGTGGATTGAGCAAGGTGAGCAGGCCGATAGAAATGCCATCGAACTTCAAAAGTTTGCGGCCATGGAGGCCTTTTCTGAAGCGCAAACCTGCCGCCGACAGGTGCTGCTTAACTACTTTTCTCAATTTAGTGACAGTGCCTGCGGCAACTGTGATATTTGTCTAGATCCACCCACCATGATTGACGGCTTGGTCATTAGCCAAAAAGTACTGTCTTGTATTCTTCGGCTTTCACAGCAAGCCTCTACCCAATACCTTATTGATGTACTGCGCGGCAAACAGCTAAAGCGCTTGCAAGAAGCTGGGCACCACCAGCTTTCAACCTATGGTATTGGCAAAGACAAATCTGACAGCTATTGGCACAACATGATTAATCAGCTTATCCATAAGGGGTTAATACGGGTTGATATTACCGCCAACGCTGCGCTTCGCTTAACCGAAGCTGCCCGCCCTGTATTAAAAGGCGAAGTGGCCGTACAGCTAGCGGTACCTAGGTTAGAATTCAAGCCAGATAAAAAGGCGAAACAAGCGCCGGCTAACTACGACCGCACCTTATTTATGCGCTTAAAGCACTTACGCAAAGTGCTGGCAGAAGAAAACGAAGTGCCGCCTTATGTGGTATTCAGTGATGCTACGCTGGTAGACATGGCCGCTAAGCTCCCGACCACCCGCGATACTATGTTAGATGTAAGCGGCGTAGGGCAAACCAAGCTATCGCGCTACGGCGACGCCTTTATGCAGTTGATAAACGATTACATTCATCGTGAACAATAGCGGCAGTATTTAGTTAGCATATGGGTTTAGCTAAATCCTATTCCTCGCCAGAGCCTATACCCACAAAGGCCTGCATCTAAACAGGCCTATATTTAAATAAACCTACATCTAAACAAAGAAGGGCTCAACATTGGGTATTAGGCGTATGCGTACTCACCGCCTTTTTCTAGCGCTTGCTTATACGCAGGCCTTGCATGTACCCGTTTCACGTATTCCCGAATGGCAGGAAAATCTTTGGCATTCCCACTTGCCACTAATGACTCTAATGGAAATATCATTTGTACATCAGCTCCGGTGGGTTGTTCACCGGCAAACCACGTGTGATGGGCAAGGTAAGACTCTACATAACGCAAGCTTTGGGCTAAATTGGGCCCATAATAGGCATTTAAAATTCCATCGATTAACTTATTCGTAATAGGTTTGATAAAGAAAGGTTTAGACCCTTTTTGACGGGCCTTTTCAAGCACCAACCTAGCTACCAAGGGTGGCATTAGCGAGCCTTCGGCAAAGTGTAACCAAAATAAATACTGCTGCAGATTTTCACCGCTCTCAGGAGAGGTAAAATTTGTTTGTCCATGCTGGCGAACTAAGTACTCGACAATGGCGCCCGACTCAGCAATTGCCCCTTCAGGGGTAGTCAGTACAGGCGAACGACCCAGTGGATGTACTGCACGTAACGATTCCGGCGCAAGATTAGTGATGCTATCTCGCTGATAGTGTTCAATATTATAATCAACGCCTAGCTCTTCCAATAGCCATAAAATACGTTGAGATCGAGAATTATTTAAGTGATGTAACGTGAGCATAATGCTTCCTTTAGGCCCTAATAAGGCCGTTTTTTATTATTGCTAGCTTATGTCTTTTATACACGTTTTATAGAGGGGAAGTTTAATTTTAATCTGTGATAAGTTGCACTGTGTCTCACTGATGTAAATGGCGCTTTTATTAGCCTTCACATTTTGCTACTTTCCGCCCTATAGATTGTGACACGCCATCGGGAAACGACTAACTAATGGGTTTATTAAATCGCTATGCAGAAACCCTATCGGAACTGGGTAGCTTTGTACTTCCAGCACCGCTTAAAGACATGCGAGTAGGCTTGTTTAACACCACCCTAGCCAACGAGCTTGCACTTCCTGAACACTTGCTGCAGCCTCAAACTATGCTTGATTGGCTACACTCTCCTGTTACGCCCCTTACACAACAGGCATTTGCACAAAAATACGGTGGCCACCAGTTTGGTCAATGGAACCCTGAATTAGGCGATGGCCGTGGACTGCTTTTAGCAGAAGTTATCGATTCAAACGCGCAGCCCCACGATCTCCATTTAAAAGGCGCCGGCCCTACCCCCTACTCTAGGCACGCTGATGGGCGTGCCGTACTACGTTCTACATTAAGGGAGTATATTGGCGCTGAGGCACAGCATTATTTAGGTATTCCCTCTAGCCGTTCGCTGTGTCTTTTTACTAGTGAAGATACCGTGTACCGAGAGCGCCCTGAAACCGGTGCCATGATGATAAGAACCGCCCCTAGCCATATCCGCTTCGGTCACTTTGAATATTATTTTTATGCCAGTCAAAAAGATAAATTACAGCGGTTACTCGACTTCACCATTGAGCATCATTTTGCCGAATGCAAAGCGGCAACAAATCCTTATGCTGCTTTACTAGGCGCAGTAGTAACGCGTACTGCTAGATTAGTCGCGTTGTGGCAAACCCACGGTTTTGTGCATGGCGTAATGAACACAGACAATATGTCTATTCATGGCATTACCTTTGATTATGGGCCGTTTGCCTTTTTGGATAATTACGAGCCTGGCGCGGTCTTTAATCACTCTGACCATCAAGGCCGCTATGCCTTTAATCAACAGCCGGGTATTGCCCTTTGGAACTTAAATGCCCTTGCCCATGCCTTTTCAGGACATTGCTCTGTTGATGAAATAAAAGCCGCTTTATCTACCTTCGAGCCAACTTTCATTTCCCAATATCAACACTTGATGCTATCTCGTATGGGCATTGAGACTAATGAGAAAGAGCAAAGCCTTGCTGTCATGCAGTCTTGGCTACAAATACTTGAGACCAAGAATCTAGATTACACGTATTGCTTCCGTCAGTTGGCGTTGGCAGATATAAACAAGGCTCAGTGTCCTTTTCACGATATCTTCGTTAGTCAGGAAAACAGGTTCAAACAAGTAACACTTGTTGATCAAGAAAAAGCAGATGCATGGTGGGAAAGCTACCGTAAGCTGCGTTTAGCAAGAGAAGAAGAAACTGAGCTCTTGTCGCTAAACCCTGCGGTCATTCCTCGTACTCATTTACTTCAACAGGCGATTGAATTAGCCGAAAAGGGTGACTTCTCACTCTCTGATTCTTTGTTAGAAGCTACTAGCACACCATATGATGCTAGATGGGATACGCATCCCTTTTCAAAGCCACCTTCATCATCAACGAACACGAGTTTGTCATGCAGCAGTTAACCATTCAAAACCTCAAAGCCTTGTCGAAAATAAACGGCCACGCTTTGTTTATCGATACCCCACTTCCCAGTACACCGTTAAAAACTCAGCAATGGGAGCAAACCTTCTGTACGCTTTTTAATTTAACCGCGACAAATCAAGAGTGGGGAGCCGACCGCTATCAAGTTACGTTAAGTAACGGCAGCTTCAGCTGTATGTTGTTTATCGAATGGCTTTGCGAAGCCATTTGGCTTGAGCCAATAGGAAGTAATGAAAATGCGCAGGACCTGTATGACTATCTATTTGATGAAACGTGAATGACTTTTCATCATTCTTTTCATTATTTCTTTCCCCAAAAACAGGATCTTCCGTTACTATTAGTTTACTGATCTTTGAGAATTTACGTTAATAAGGTAGCTATGCCATTCAAAAGAAAAGGAATGTTGGCATTCTTCATTGCTTGTATCACCTTATCTACTTGGGCGTTAAGCGACGCCATCCAAAATTCGGCTGTTGCATCAGAGCTTACCATTGACCAATCTTTTCGTGTCGCCACCATTAACGAAAGCAGTTCGTTTTTTGTCGCGCATAAATCCATGACGTACTTAGATGTCCTTCATCCTTCTAGCCCCTTAACCAGCAGTATTCCGCTTGATAGAAATAATAGTCGACTCTGGATTTCTAATGAATTAAGGAACGAGGGATTTAGCACTATTCCCCTAGTGCTAAATATAGACAGGCTTAATATTAACGACCTTCAAATTTATTTGCTTGATGGCAATGCTCGAATCATTAAGTCTTATCGTTACCAAGCGGGTAAAGGGGATTTTTCACTAAAGAAACCTTTCTCTGCCATCCGCTTAAGCTTTTCACTAACGCCACAAGAAAATGTTCGGCTGGTTATTGGCGTATATGATGATGGTCTTCGCTATTTCCCAATCTCGCTATGGGAAAAACAGGCGATTGAACAATACGATGAAACCTTGCTTATTCTACTTGGCATCGTACTGGGTATGCTCACGGTATTAACTGGCTATTTCCTGCTGTCTTACTTATATCAGCGCACCCCAGCCCGTTTCTGGTTGGCGGTAACCAACTTTGTATTGTTTGCGCTGTTTTTTATGGCGCAAGGCGGGCTTGCGACATGGCCTTCTTTAACTAATGCGAGCGAAATAACCTTTGCGGTACTCATTAGCCTTAGCTTTGTGACACTCGCAAAAGTGACCCACAGTTTGTTTTCCCCTATTCCATTAGTGCTAAGAATACTTACCTTTGCACTCCCTATTGGTATGGCTATCGCGGCAGTATCGACGAGCGCGTACGATGCAACCCGCATCCTTTTTGCCGCCAGCCCGTTTATTGCTGCTTATCATATTGGCTTAGCATTTATTTTTAAGGATAAACAAAATCTTGCATCAAGCCGATTGTTCGCCTTCGCTTGGGTGTTCGTATTCATGCTTTATGCGGTATTCGTAAAAATCGCCTTCGACAATGCCTTTTACACCGCCCCCATTGTCATGATTATTCTAACCCTGCTGACTTTGTCCCTTCTTTGCATCGGGTTTGCCGTTGAATTAAAAGAGCAGAACGTGAGCCGGTTACGATTGTCTGAAAGTGAAGCTACGATCAGCAGCCTTCATCACTTTTACGATTTGTTTAGAAATTCCAGTGAAGGCCTATACACCTCTACCCTAGACGGGGAATTAAAGACAGTTAACCCTGCCATGTGCGCCCTGTTTGGCTATACCGATGAAGCGAAAATGTTAGCAGAAGTAAAAAACACCAAGCAGTTTTACGCTAATGCGGAAGACCGCGACGTACTGGTAGGAGAACTACTTCATAGCGGGCAGGTAGCGGCGCGGGAAATTAAAGGAATGCGCGCCAACGGTAGTGCATTTTGGTTTTCCATATCTTGTCAGGTACGAGAAAATGAAAGTGGTAGTTTTTTATATGGCTCTATTATCGATGTTACGGAGAAAAAGCAGTCAGACTCTAGCCTACAATTTATGGCGACACACGACTCGCTAACTGGGGTTTATAATAGGCGTCAGTTTGAAACTACTCTGACCGCTAGACTAAGCGAAAAGTCACCCATTCCACCGTGCGTGCTGTATCTCGATTTAGATCGCTTTAAAATTGTTAACGACACCTCTGGTCATAAGGCAGGCGATGCCCTTATTAAAGATATTGCTCACTTGCTAGAAAAATCACTTCCTAATGAGGCAATGCTAGCGCGGATAAGCGGCGATGAATTTGGTGTTATTTTTGAAAACCAGCCGGAAGAACAAGCTTACTTACAGGCAACCGCATTATTAAATGCCGTTCAGGATTACCGCTTTTCATGGGAAAACCGCATATTTAGCTTGGGGGTTAGCATTGGCATGGTAGTGTGCACCGACCCCGACGCCAGTGCAGAGCAATATATCTGCATGGCAGATGCCGCGTGTTATTACGCCAAAGAGCAGGGGCGTAATCAAATTCATAAGTACAGCAAAGACGATGAAAGCATGCTGCGCTACCAAAATGAGCTGGATTGGGTAAACAGCATTCAATCGGCATTATCAGAAGACAGATTCTTACTTTACTACCAGCCGCTTAGACCATTAAGTCGACCCAATGACGGCCATTATTATGAAGTGCTTCTGCGCATGAAAGAAACTGATGGTCGCATTGTAGAGCCCGCCGCATTTCTGCCTACCGCTGAACGCTTCGAGATGAACGTGAAAATAGATAAGTGGGTTATTGTTAATACCTTTAATTGGCTAAGTGAGCATCCCGAGCATTTGGCTGAACTCAAGCGCTGTAGTATTAATTTAAACTGCCATTCCTTAGCCGACAGAGACTTCAAACTTTTCGTGTTAAACGCGTTTGAGCGTTATAAAATACCTTACGATAAAATTTGCTTCGAGATGATTGAGTCTGTCGCCATTATCAAGATGGAATACACTATCGACTTCATGCGTACTTTCCATCGTTTAGGCTGTTCATTTGCGTTAGATGATTTTGGCAGAGGGTTTGCGTCATATGGTTATCTAAAACACCTGCCTGTCGATATTGTCAAAATTGACGGTACCTTCATTAAAGACATGCGAGCAGATCCTGTTGATGTCGCTATGGTGTCTTCCATTAAAGATGTCGCCAAAGCCCTAGGAATGCAGACTGTAGGTGAGTTTGTAGAGTCTGATGCCACTATGACACAGCTAGGTAATATGGGCATCGATTTCGCCCAAGGTTACGGTGTAGCTGAGCCCGCGTTGCTTGACGACTTCAAACCGTTATAACCTAAAACCGATTAGGCTATGGTATTGCTACACTTTAAAAGGGGTATATTGTAACATTCGCGAATTAATGAATGGGGAGCTGTACCTGTCTCAAGCCCTTGTAAAAGGCAAGAACACCCCCACATAACGCTTATGATCCAGGTGTAGAAGTAACATGAGCAGCAAACAACCTAAATACGAATATGTCAGTTCCGCAAAATTACCCACTCGTCATGGTAATTTTAAAATCCATGGTTTCGTTGAAACCAGTGGACAGGAGCACGTGGCGCTTTCCTATGGTGAATGGAAAGAAAACGATGTAGTGCCGATCCGCATTCATTCTGAGTGTCTAACGGGAGATGCACTTTTCAGCACCCGTTGCGACTGTGGTTTTCAGTTAGAAAAAGCCATGCAAAACATTGCCGAAAATGGTTTTGGTGTGTTGCTTTACCTTCGTCAGGAAGGTCGTGGTATTGGGTTGCTGAATAAAATTCGCGCTTATAATTTACAAGATAGCGGCATGGATACGGTTGAAGCCAACGAACATTTAGGTTTTGATGCCGACTTACGTAGCTATGATATTTGTAAGCTAATGCTTGATACCTTGGGTGTACAGCGCGTTGAGTTGATGACCAATAATCCCAAGAAGCTAGCGGCGTTAAAATCGTTAGGCATTGATGTAGTGGCACGTAAACCTATCGATCATGGTATTACAAAAGACAATAAGAACTACATCAAAACCAAGACTGAAAAACTTGGACATGCATTCGACCCCCACTCTTTTAAGTAAGTCACTTTTCCATTCAATCTATTCCAACCTGAATAACATTAATTCAGGTTGGTTCAGGTTACGTTAATACCAGAAGCGTTATAACACATACAGACTTTGTGACATTGCCTGTAAAAAGTGCTTAGTTTAAGCATTTCCATGCAGAGTAATGTAAGGAGAACGTATGAAAAAACTGACTTTAGCTTTACTCGTAGCCATGGGAACCCTATCTACTTCATTCCCCATGCTGGCTTCAGCATCAGTTGAGCCAGAAACTAAGGTAGATAACTACCAGTATTCAGACGCTGAGCTAGATAGCTTACTTGCGCCTATTGCACTTTACCCTGACACCTTGCTTACTCATATTATGATTGCGGCCACCTACCCTCTTGATGTAGTGGCAGCAGACAGGTGGCGTCAAAGCAATTTGCACCTTACCCCTGAACAAGTAGAGCAAGCGCTAGACCCGGTTACTTGGGATCCGAGTGTAAAAGCCTTGGCTGCATTTACCGATATTCTGCACACCATGGCCGAAGATCTTAATTGGTTACAGCAACTTGGTGATAACGTGCTAATTAGTGAAGCCCGTGTACTGGATAGAGTGCAGTTGCTTCGCCAACACGCCCTTAACACCGGTAACTTACAATCGAATGATTATCTTGAAGTCGAACGTGAGATAGAACAAGAGCGCAGCGTGATTGTTATCGCACCTCGCCATAGAGATGTGGTTTACGTGCCTTACTACGACCCGCTTATTGTGTTTGGGCTTTGGTCTCATGCCATAGCGCCTGTGCACTGGCATCATAGGGTTAGCTACCGTCATCGCGGGAATTTTTTCTGGGCACCGCAAGTTAGGCTTTCAAGCTTCTTCTATTTTGGTGGTATTCGTTGGAGCAATCGCCATGTAGTGATCCACAGAGAACCAGTGCGCCATTATTACAGAGGCACCCCCAATAAACGCGTTTATAGCAAAGGTTATCAGCGCTGGCAGCATAATGCTGACCACCGCAGAGCCCGCTACTCTAACCGCGTAGTACATAGTGCGCCTAAACGATATAGCGCCAATCGTTCAGTGAAAGTAAGAAGCAACGAGCGTGGTAACACTAGGGTTATCAACGCTAAGTCTTCAAGGCACACGCAGACAAGCATTTCTCAAAATAATCATCGAAACATACAACACAATAACCAACTTAAAGGGCAAACTTCGCGCAATGTAAATGTGGCAAACAAGCAGTTAAAAACACCACGAACAGTCACGACTACTAAGACCATGAAGCGTGAGAGTAATAAGGCTTCAGGGCAGAAGTACCAGCAAGGCGCTTCTACTCATGTAAAGCGGGCGCAAACTAGCGCTAGAAATACGCAAACTAGGGATACTCGTACAGCGTCTAACCGTTCGTCAATGTCGCAACAACGTGCTACACGAAATGTTGATCGCAGCACTAGTCGTGACAGAAGCGTAAGTCGAGAGAGAAGCGTAAGCAGGCAAAGCAACGTTAACCGTAACAGAAGCGGGCAAAGCAAATCTCATTCACAGAAGTAGGTTGAGACTAAACCGGTTGAGGCAAACACGCCACCAACGTAAAAACCAAACGCGCCTTGTTCATACAGGCGCGTTTGTTTTTAGATGGCAAGCGGCTTTATCTCTGCGTAGTATGAGGTAACTTTTTCTGATGGTAATGGTTCATATGCACGCAGCCTCAACTCCTCAAGCCTTATTATGGGCTTATTTACTATCTCCCAATGGTGAAACTAAAACCATTGAAGCGAAAGCCATTCCCGACGCCTTAGCACAATGTTCGTTCAGCGATGAATACCTTTGGTTGCATGTCCAATCAGATGCTGAAGACGCTGGCACCTTATTGCAATCTAGTGGCTTACACCAAACGGTTATAGACAGCTTACTTGCTTTAGAGACAAGGCCAAGAGCCATGACCCTACATCAGGGAACCTTGGTGTATTTGCGAGGCATCAATAAAAACCCTGATGCCGACCCAGAAGATATGGTGTCGCTACGTACGTGGTACAACAAAAATATTATTGTAAG
Source organism: Alteromonas sp. K632G (assembly GCF_017653625.1). Taxonomy (NCBI): domain Bacteria; kingdom Pseudomonadati; phylum Pseudomonadota; class Gammaproteobacteria; order Alteromonadales; family Alteromonadaceae; genus Alteromonas; species Alteromonas sp. K632G. Next base: position 175,125 of record NZ_JAGGDM010000005.1, on the reverse strand, counting down.
TGCTCGGCGTAAAAACAGGCGATTAGCCTCCATTCAAAACCTTCGAGATGAAATAGCTTCGGCACAGGTACCTATAAGCCCATCAGCACTATTGCTGAACATGATCACGAAAGTCGCTGACACCATTTTGGACACGGTAGATGAAATGGACGAGAGCCTAGTAGGGTTTGAAACCCGTGAACAACTTCGAAAGGAAGATAGGCAAAATTTATCTATTGTAAGACGCCAAGCCGCATCTATCAGGCGCTACCTTGCGCCACAACGTGATGCGTTAGATGCCCTACTTCGTTTACCCGATGCGTTATCGCAAAATCAGAGTTTTGAACTGCGTGAGCAAACCGACCGCATGAGCCGGTATGTAGAAGATATGGACTTATTGCGAGAAAGAGCAATTGTACTTCAAGACGAATTGCGAAACCGAATAGCGGAACAACAAGGCGTGCGCATGTACGTATTGTCGATGGTAACGGCGATTTTCTTGCCCTTGTCGTTTTTAACGGGTGTGTTCGGCATGAACGTAGGCGGATTACCGGGTACCGAATCTGCCAATGCTTTTTTATATTTAATGCTTGGAATGGGAGCGCTAAGCATCTGCATGTTGGTAGCGATGCTGTGGAAGCGCTGGCTGTAGCTAGCGTTTAACCAACCATTAAAATTCATTAAAAATAATTAACATTCAACGCATTAGTACAAAGGCTAATAGATTTTAATTTTTTTAATCGTATGATTGGTCAAAATAGCGCGCTTTGCATTTCTTGCCTACACTTAGGCAAACTGCTTTAGTGGAGAGAAAACAATATGCAGTACCCTTGGATACTAGAAGGACACAAGATCTTTCGAGTGGTAATACTGATCCAACTAGTCATTTCTTTTGTTATTGGCTTCGTGACAGGCGATATCTTCACTGCCGTGGTGCTTGGCATTCCTATCGCTGCTCTACCTCTTTACTTCAGCTTTCAACAGCCCCAGTCGGTTATTAGCCGTCGTGCGGTTGCCATTGGCATACAATTACTCACAGCGCTGCATATTCATCAAACCTTCGGGCTTATTGAAATGCACTTTGAAATATTCGTGACACTGGCGTTTCTTTCTTATTTCAGAGACTGGAAGGTTATTGCAACCGCCACTGCCGTGGTTGCGGTACATCACATCAGCTTTTATATTCTTGCTACGCAAGGTGCTCCTGTATTTATCTTTCAAGAGGGAGACCTAACGTTCCCTATATTATTAATGCACGCGGCTTTTGCAGTAGCGGAAGGTGGCCTTTTGATGTACATGACCAAACAAGCCCATCAAGAAGGTGCTGGCGCCGCAGAGTTACGTATCGCTATAGAGAATATGCAGAAATCTGAAGGGCAAATAGATTTATCTGTATCCTTTGAGAGAGAAAACGAAATACTTCGTCCATTTGGCGAACTTATTGACCAAGTTAAAGACTTGGTTGCTTTAGCGTCTTCATTAATGAATGAAGTCGTTAAAGGTTGTGAGAAAATGGAAACGGCGGCTAGCAATATGTTTGAGATTAGCCGCAATACCGACCAAGAAATTGCCATGGTGTCTGCTTCGTCTGAAGAAATTGCGCAAACCATGCAAATGTCTGCTGAACAGACAACCCGCGCTAGTGACAAAGCGTCTGCGGCAGAGGCCTCTTCAGGTTCAACTCGCGACTCTATCGTGTCCACCAGTCGAACCATAGATTCGCTGCGTAGTACGCTAAATGATGCCGCAAAAACTAACACTGCACTTAACGAGCAATGTTCGCACATTTCAGAAGCCATGCGTGCCATAACGTCAGTAGCAGAGCAGACTAACCTACTGGCACTAAACGCGGCCATCGAGTCGGCGCGTGCTGGTGAGCACGGTAGAGGGTTTGCAGTGGTTGCTGATGAAGTGCGTACCTTGGCCATTCGTTCAAAAGAAAGTGCTGATCAAATCACCTCGGTAACCGAGCAATTAGTAAGTCAAACGGCAAGTTCGGTAGACCAGATGCAAACCTGTATTCAGCTTGTTGATGAAGCTGTACTGTCGGCTGATACTGCTACCCAAGCAATGTCTGAAATCACCACGCAAATTCAGTTTGCCAGTGAAAGCATGACTGAAATTGCGACCTCTGCCGTTGAGCAAGAAACCGCATCGGCTTCCATCGCACAAAGTACAGCTCGGTTAAGTGAACTGACTTCTGAAGAGCTCGCTACGGCGGAATCGTTGTCAGCAGAAGTGGAAATTTTGTCTCAAATTTCACAACAAATGCGCGGTGCTATAGGTCGCTTTAAGCTGTAATGTCGAAAAAGGGAAGTTGGACGCTGTTGCTGGTATGGGCAATTAGTTTACTAAGTGCTGTTTTGTTTTATAGCCAGCGTCAAATTTCTGAGTTCGACCCTAAAGGCACCTTGCTGCATCAATCAACAAGCGTCACCTTTGACGCTTCGTTGATATCTCTGCTTAAAGACTATGATGTGCCTGCTGGCAGTATTGTTCATGTGGGTACGCAGGAAAAGTGTTATTGCGACACCCTTACCGATTCTCATCAAACTCAGCTGATCAACAACCTAGGTCAATTAGGCTACAGCGGCTTGACGCTAGACATTGAAGATGTGCCAGAACTCGCCTCTATATTGCCTTCGGTACCTACCCTTATTGTTGTAGACACCCAGTATAACCTTCGCTATTTAGGGCCTTACGCTACGGGGTACGGTTGTTTTACCGGTAAAAATTTAGTGGATGAAATTAGCGGGTATGCAACAAGTTCGTCTTACATCAATGCCGTGGTGAAAACCGAAGCTGATGGGTGTTTTTGCAGCCCGCACGGTTAGGGGTGAGATAGCCCTTTCAAATGTGCCACCACACTGCGCCCAAGCGCACTTAAGTCATACCCCCCCTCAAGCGTACTCACAACACGGCCATTACAGCATATATCAGCAACTCGCCTGATGCGCTGGCTCACCCAAAAATAGTCATCTTCGGTAAGGCGAAGATGCGCCATAGGGTCTTCAGCATGGCCATCAAATCCTGCCGATATAAAGATAAGCTCGGGATGAAAATTCTCTAGCGCATTAAACCAATGGGATACTTTTTCTCGAAATACTTCGCCGGTAGAACCCGCTTCTATAGGCACAGATAAAATATTGCTTGCTGACACAGGCGCACCGCTATGAGGATAAAACGGGTGCTGAAAACTAGAACACATCATGATGCGTTGATCCCCTGCGATAATATTTTCAGTGCCATTACCGTGATGAACATCGAAATCGATAATTGCCACACGAGAAAGCTGATAGTTTTGTAGAGCATAGCGTGCAGCTATGGCTACATTATTAAATAGGCAAAAGCCCATTGAGCCATCGTAGGTAGCATGATGCCCAGGCGGACGCGCTAAACAAAAGGCCTGCCTATCATCGCCCTGCATGGCCCAATCTACGGCATTACAACCTGCCCCTGCCGATTCTAATGCGGCGGGCAAAGTATATTCCATCATGCCGGTATCATCATCTAACCAAGTGACTGGGTTGTTGTCTTTATGATTTGCATCAGGGTGTGCTTTTGCTGATGCAGACAGATGCTGCGCCCGGGCAAATACACTTTGCACGTACTCTGGGCTATGCGCCAAGGTAAGGTAAGCCTCAGCGATAGGCTTTGCATCCGCGTGTTCACACACCATTTCTAAACCCGATGCTAATAGCTGGTCGTCTATTGCATATAACCTATCTGGCGACTCAGGATGCTCTGAGCCTAAGTCATGTTTAACGCCATGTTTAGTGCGATAAATTCGAATGGTCATGGTAACTCACTCACGTTTAATACCAATTCAACGTCACTGGGGTCACCGGTAAAAAGCCGTTTAAACTGCATTTGTTCAAAGATTGTGATCATGGGGGTATTTTCTCCCCTGACATAGGCCACCATTTGATTTATTTCACGCGCTTTCGCTATACGAATGAGTTCGTTCAACAGCCGACTTGCCATGCCTTTACCCTGCTGTGTTTCTCGGGTAACAAACGCCACTTCACAGGAGTTATTGCTGGCGTTGTAATAAAACCGGCCCACGGCATGAATGGTAATTCGAGACCCTTCTTGGCGCACTATGCACAAGGCCACGTCAGAGGTTTGATCTACACTCACCAAGTTACACGACTTCTCTCTCGACATTTGTTTGGGGTCGTAGTTGTAGCGAAGTCGCAGGGTTTCTTTGGTGTGCGAATAAAAAAACTCTTGAAGGCGGCGTTCATCAGCGGGATTCAGCGGGCGCATATAAAATTTTTCGCCTTGAATATTTAGCCGTTTAAGCTGAATAGCGCCTAGCTCGGGAATATCTGTCGGGTACTTTTCTTGGTAATGCGGTACCCAATAATGCTGCCTGACTTCTTCCAATAGCTGAGATCTGAACTTAGGGTGCGCTACTCGAATAAGCTCTAGCGCTCGCTCACGAATACTTTTACCTTTAAGAGACGCAATACCGTACTCGGTAACAACATATTGCACGTTGCCCCGCGAGGTTACTACCCCAGCCCCTTCAGCAAGACGTGGCGTAATGCGAGATATGGTTTCATTTTTTGCCGTTGATGGCAGCGCAATAATGGCTTTCCCCCCTTTGCTAATAGATGCGCCTGTTACAAAATCGACCTGCCCCCCAATACCACTATAAAAATCATATCCTAGCGAGTCGGCAACCACCTGCCCCGTTAAATCGACTTCCAACGCACTATTAATCGCCACCATATTGTCGTTCTTGGCAACATTGGTGGGTTTATTCACATAACTGCTAGGGTAAAATTCAATATGCGGGTTGTTATCGATTAAATCGTAGAGCTTACGGGTACCAATAGCGAAACTGGTTACCACCTTGCCTGGGTGGAAGGTTTTTTTCTTATTAGTAACCGCACCTGATGCTAACAACTCAATAATACTGTCGGTAAGCATTTCGCTGTGAATACCTAAATCTTTGTGATGGCACAGGTATTTAAGGGTGGCACTTGGAATTTTACCAATACCAAATTGCAAGGTAGCGCCATCATCAACCAACATGGAAACGTACTGCCCAATACGTTCGGCCACGCTATCAATAGGTGGCGGCATAACTTCAACTAAGGGTTCGTTCGCTTCAATACATGCGGTAATTTCACTGACGTGAATATAGGAATGACCAGCCGTTCGGGGAACTTGCGGGTTAATTTGTGCAATCACATATTTACTTTGACGCACTGCCGACATGGCAATATCAACCGCCGCACCTAAGGAGCAATAGCCGAATTCATCAGGAGGACTTACATTTACCAGCGCGGCGTCTAAAGACAGCGTGCCATCACTAAACAAACTTGAAATTTCAGAGAGAAAAACTGGGGTGTAATCGGCTCGGCCTTCATCAACAGCTTGCCGCATCGCTTGACCACCAATAAAGAAGGTATTGGCTTTAAATAGATTTTTGTACTCATCATTGACCCAGCGCGTATCGCCAAGTGCAAGCATGTGTACTAGTTCAATATCGCTAAAGCCATCGCTATTATCAATTAGGTGCTGAATCAGTGCGTAAGGTACTGATGCATTACCACCCACAAATAATCGACAACCCGACTTTATCAGCGCTTTCCAATCTGGTTCAGACGGTAAACCTATTGCCATACCCTCGGCCTTATTCCCGCTAATCTGTACCGCTATAATGACACATTTTTCCTGTTGTGCGTTACCAAGCTGGTAAGACAACAGGAAAAACGTTACAGCAGCAAAGCTTCCGTTAGTTCAGTGTAAACGGATGCAACCAATTGCGAAAGAAAGGCGATATCGCAAACATGCTTTTCGACAGTCTGTGACCGTCTTCTAGCAGTAACAACTGAGAATTACGCAACTTCGCATAATCTATACTGTGGCTAACAGGAATGACATCATCATTCCAGCCGTGGATTACACTCGTTTTTCCGGTGTAGTTATATTCTTGCACTTCGTAGCTTGGCATATACAGCGCCGGCGCTAGTAAAAATAAACCCCGTGCAGACACACGCTCAGCGGCCACCAAAGACACGTAACCGCCCATACTAGATCCTACCAGTATAACTTCATTGCCTTGCGCTTCTACCGTATCAACCAATCGGGTGATGCGATCTTCTGGCGAAGGTAAATCCTGATAATCCACACTAATAACATCAAAGCCAACATCGCTAGCTACGTTAGACAATGTAGTGATCTTACTGCCCCAAGGGCCACTTTCTTTTCCATGAGAAAAAATGACAGTAGTCATCGTAAAACCTCAACGTCTAAGTTATTTATCTTGTTTATGAAACAGCTTTTCAACCATCACGTAGAACATAGGTACAAAGAAAATGGCTAAGAAGGTGGCAGCAAACATGCCCCCCATCACCGCAATACCTATCGCGTTTTGGCTTGCTGAACCTGCACCGCTAGCCATTGCCAGCGGTGTTACACCGAGTATAAAGGCCATAGATGTCATTAATATGGGGCGAAAACGCTGAGAAGCCGCATTTGATACCGCCGTCATTAAATCAATGCCTTCTTCGTATTGCTCTTTCGCGAACTCAACAATAAGAATGGCATTTTTCGCCGCCAGACCCACTGTGGTCAAAAACGCAACTTGTAGGTAAACATCGTTTGGTAAATTGAATAAGAACGCAGCCGTTACCGACCCTAATATACCCAAAGGTACCACTAGCATTACTGCAAAGGGCACAGACCAACTCTCATACAATGCCGCTAGACATAAAAATACAATGAGAATAGAAATAGCATACAGCATAGGCGCTTGCGAGCCTGCTTGTTGTTCTTCAAAAGATAGGCCGGACCATTCAATGGCATAACCATCAGGCAATTGAGCGACTAGCTTCTCCATCTCCTCCATGGCTTCACCAGATGAAATACCTTCAGCGGGGCTACCTTGAATGTTGACCGATGATATACCGTTAAAACGCTCTAATTTCGGCGAGCCATACACCCACTCAGTAGACGCGAAGGTACTGAAGGCCACCATGTCTCCGTCGGCGTTACGCACAAACCACTTGTCTAAATCGTCTGGCGACATGCGATATTTTGCATCCGCTTGCATATAAACGCGTTTTATACGGCCTTTATCAATAAAGTCGTTTACGTAACTTGAGCCCCACGCAATTTGCAGTGCACTGTTTATTTCACTTAGGTTTAACCCCAACGCAGATGCTTTTTCACTGTCTATATTCACCTTAAACTGAGGCACGTCGCTTAATCCATTGGGGCGAACACCAGCTAGTTTAGGGTTTTGCGCAGCCATGCCTAACAATTGATTGCGGGCATTCATCAAGGCCACATGACCATTACTTCCACGATCCACAAGCTGCATATCAAAGCCTGTGGCGTTACCTAATTCCATAATGGGCGGTGGCACAATAGGAAATGCAGAAGCATCTTCAATTTGACTAAATGCGCCAAAGGCGCGACCTACCAGCGCAAATGCTGAGTCACTTTCATCTCGTACACTCCAGTCATTCAAGTTTACAAAACCCATACCGGCATTTTGAGCTTGGCCAGCAAAACTAAAACCGACAACCGTAAATAATCCGTTAACCGCACTTTGCTCTTGGTCTAAGAAAAAGTCTTCTGCCTTTTTAACCGACTCTAAGGTACGCCCAGCAGTTGCACCAGGAGGCGTACTTATTAGCACCATTAGGCGGCCTTGATCTTCATCGGGTAAGAATGCACCAGGTAATTGGGCAAAGATATATGCCATTCCGGCGACTAAAATACCGTATACCGCAAAGTAACGCTTAGCACGTTTCGCCATGTGGGTAGTGGTACGCTGATAGCGGTCGCGGCCTTTGTTGAATGTGCGGTTAAACCAACCAAAGAAGCCTTTGTCTTTGTCATGTTCAGGATCGTGTTGTTTTAGCAGCGTGGCACACAATGAAGGCGACAATATAATTGCCACCAAAACCGAAAAGCCCATGGCAGACACGATAGTAATTGAGAACTGGCGATAAATAGCCCCAGCAGAACCACTGAAAAAGGCCATAGGAATAAATACCGTCGATAACACCGCGGCAATACCTACTAGCGCACCGGTAATTTGTGTCATGGATTTTTTAGTGGCTTCAGCGGGCGGTAAGCCCTCTTCTTCCATAATACGTTCAACGTTTTCAACCACGACAATAGCGTCATCCACTAGCAAACCAATGGCTAGCACCATGGCAAACATAGTTAATACGTTAATGCTGTAACCAAATGCCAGTAGTACTGCAAAGGTACCTAGCAATACCACCGGAACCGCGATAGTAGGAATAAGGGTAGCGCGCCAATTCTGCAAAAATAGCAGCATGACGAAGAATACCAAAACCACAGCTTCAATCAGCGTGTGTACCACTGACTCAATCGACAATTCGATAAAGGGTGAAGCATCTACCGGATAAACCACTTTTACGCTGTCTGGTAGGTTGACTCGTAGCTCTTCAACTCGTTGCTTTACCGCATTGATAGTATCTAGCGCGTTCGCACCTGACGCTAAGCTAATCGCCATACCTGAGGCAGGGTGACGGTCGTATCGAACGATTACATCGTAGCTTTCTGCACCTAGTTCAACCCGTGCAACATCGCGAACTCGAACTTGAGAACCATCGGTATTTACCCGCAGCACGATGCTTTCAAAATCATCGACGGTTTGTAAGCGTGACTGAGCTTGAATAGTCGCATTAATTTGCTGGCCTTGAATGGCAGGTAAGCCCCCGAGTTGCCCCGCAGATACATCGGTGTTTTGCACTTCTACAGCAGCTTGTACATCTACCGGCGTTAAGTTGTAGCTGTACAGTTTGTCTGGATCTAACCAGATTCGCATTGAACGCTGGGCACCAAATACCCGAACGCTTCCCACGCCATTAACACGGGAGACTGAATCGCGAAATTGAGATACCAGCAAGTCACTTAAGTCGTACTGACTCATTTGCCCTGTTTCGTCATAAAAACCAATGGCTAACGAAAATGCTGAGTTTGACTTTGCAACAGTGACACCTTGTTGCTGCACCTGTGCCGGCAGCAATGGCAGTGCCGCTTGCACTTTATTTTGAGTTTGAACTTGCGCAATATCTGGGTCGGTGCCCGGTTCAAATGTGAGGCTAATAGACATACTGCTATTTGAGCTACTGGCAGAGAAATAACGTAAGTTATCGATGCCTGATAAGTTTTGCTCAACCACCTGCGTGACCGAGTTCTCAACAGTTTCTGCTGAAGCCCCTGGGTAAGTTGCAGTAATCGTCACCGTGGGTGGCGCAACTTTAGGGTATTGCTCAATTGGCAGGGTATAAATGGCAAGTACACCTGCCATCATCGTAATAATTGCAAGTACCCACGCAAAGACGGGTCTGTCGATAAAAAAGCGAGCCATAGTAAACTAATCCTATCTTAACGTGAGCCGCGTGACGATGACTGCCACTCGCTGGTGTTTACTTTACTGCCAGGTTTCACTTTTTGGTAACCAGAAACAATAAGTCTATCGCCCTCTTTGATACCCGAGGTGGCAATATATTGGTCTTTGTAGATGTCGCTAGTTTTTAGTGCACGCGCTTCTACCACGTCATTACTGTTCACCACATAGACTGACAATGAACCGTCTTGTTGACGCATCGTAGCGCGCTGCGGTACTAGTAGAGCCTGTTCTGTACCGGTAATAACGTGGCCTTTCACGAATAAGCCTGGTAACAACAACCCGTCTGGATTTGGCATTTCGGCGCGAAGGGCGACTGAACCGGTACTTTCATCCACGGTAACTTCCGAAAACTTCACGCTACCTGTGTGTTCGTATTTCTTACCCGTGGCCTCGTCCACAGTCAATTCCACAGGCATCGAGCCTTGTTCTTGCATGGCTTGGCGAAGGGTCAGTATGGCTCGACCCGACTCCTGCATATCGATGAAGATAGGGTTTAACTGCGTAATAGTGGCAAGTTGCTGCGTTTGGTTTGTGGTCGCGAGTGTACCTTCTGTCACAAACGAGCGACTGATACGGCCGCTAATTGGCGCATACACCTTGGTATAGCCTAAGTTAACTCGTGCTAAATCTACCGCCGCTTGAGCAACACTAATCGCTGCCTGTGCTTGTTCCTTTTGCGCAATAACATCGTCGTATTCTTGGCGACTGATGGCATTTTGTTTAATTAGGTCATCGTAGCGGCGAGCTTTCGCTTCTAAGGTTTTTAAATTCGCTTGTGCACTTTTAACGTCAGCAATGGTGCTGTTTAATTGAGCACGATAACGCGCATCATCAATTTGATAAAGTTGCTGGCCTTTTTCAACCTGCGCACCTTCTTCAAATAAACGCTCTGTAATCACTCCATCAACCTGAGGGCGAACCTGAGACTGACGAGATGGCGTAACCCTTCCTGGCAGAATCATTTCATGGGTTACCGCTTGGCGTGCAATAGTAAGCACCGATACAGACTGTGGCGGCATGGCTTGCTGCCCTGCGCCCGCCTGTTCAGACTCAGACGAACACCCAATCGCACCTACCAACAAAGCTAGGGTAGTGATGACATAAAAAACGCGTTTCATAATAATTTCTCGAATTTAAAAACTAACGATTACCGGCAAACGAGAACGTTTAACCGGTAAACTTAAATTTTGGGCCTGTATTAACGTAGGTAACTTCCATGCGCCGAGTTATAAATACATTGGCATTACTCAGCCCGATCACATCAACTGGACTAATGAGATCGTATGCTTCAAATGCGGCGCGACATCGCAGTAACGCACAACGTATCAATTTACTGTGACGAAAGGGTTACTCATCGGCCAGTATGAATAATGGGACACCCTATTCATGACATATCTGACACAAGCTTTACATTGTGCGCGCTTATACTAAAGATTAAAAGTAAAGGGAGTTAAAGGTGCTGATCTTATCGGTCAGTTGCAGTATTTTTATACTGTAGCGGTACCCTAAGGTTGTAAAACACGCTTTTCATTCAACTTTTAGTATTAGAGCCCGTAATACCGCAATAAGGTTTGGTACGCCGAAATAACATTTTGCGCTGCTTCGTGGCTACCTCCTTTGTCTGGGTGCACTGTTGCCAACTGCTTCTTGTAATGCCTCTTAAGCGTCGGTAACGTGATTGACACAGACTCCTCTAAGTTGAGTAAAGTGTGACATTGCACAATACTTTCTTTTGAATCGAAAGCGGGCTCAGCCCCCATCATTCGCTGCCAAAAGCCATTCAATAAAGCCTCTACATCAGCTTCACCAGTGCTGGCCAAGTTTTGCCAGTTCAGGTAGTACTCTGCAAGCGGATCGCTTTTATCTAATGTAGTGGCGTTTCTCACAGAGGCGCTTTGACTACTCGCTTTCAAGGGCAATAGAATGATGCGTGTAGTATGAATATCTAGCTCACCCACCGAGGCATCACGCCAGAGATTTCTAAGCAAATATAGGGTATGAAACAAGATGAAGTGGGTATTAAACAATGCTAGGGAATCGCGCAGCGCGTTGTCATTGAACAACTGATAGGGTGGCGACTTAAGTTGCGAAATTAGCGCATACTCTGTCATCCCTTCTTCAAACTCTGCTTTTTTTGTGGAAAGTATGTCTAACAGCACTTCCACTTTCTGTGCATTCGTCGCATTAAAAGAAGGGATCTCTTGGGCATTCCCCATAGTAAACCTCATGTTTGTATCAGCATATAGCATAGCAGAAGTTACTCTATTCCCCTTATGTAAACGCCACTAGTGCTTCTGACTCCTTCGTCCTTTCACTGCTTGCAAAGGTTTTTGCGACGGATCAAGCGCTTTACTCGCAAATTTAGTGGAAAATTTGAACCAAAAGCGCCCAATGACTGTTAAAGTTATGTTATACAAAGCAACAATAATAATTAGGAGCTCACTTGAAAGCACTCATTGCACTGACCAGCATTATTGGATTTTTAATGGTGGTATTACCAGGCCCGCTATATCAGTACGCAGGCGTTGATTTAGGCACCGCATTTACCTCTCTGCGCTATGGCGTATATGTGGGTGGCGCAGCCATTATACTTATCATTCTACAAGTACTAATAAAACGTAAAAGCGTCAGCTGGGGCAGTACGTTTGTTTTCGCTATATTAGCGTTAATTGCTGTCGCCATGCCTGTTAGCATGATGGGCAAAGCCAGTACCGTACCGCCTATTCACGATATCACTACCGATGTGACCAACCCTCCGGCGTTTGTGGCTATTGCGCCGCTACGTGAAAATGCACCTAACCCTATTACTTACGAGGGTGGTGAGGTAACACGTCAGCAAATCGATGCTTACCCTGAAATTAGAACCCAATTATTGGCGCAAAGCATTGATGAAGTCTTTGCAGCTAGTGAACAAACTATTGACGTATTAGGCTGGGAGCGTGTGTCCGATGGCGCATTGCCCTATACATTAGAAGCGACTGACACCACCCAGTGGTTTGGATTCAAAGATGATGTGGTTATTCGCCTAAAAGCAAAAGACGATAACACCCTTGTAGATATTCGCAGTAAATCTCGGGTTGGAAAAAGCGATTTAGGTAAAAACGCCGAACGCATCGACACCTTTTTAACTGCACTTCGCGCCCAGCTAAACCCTAACTAGACGCTAACTAATCGCTACTGTTAGCCGCACACAAAAAAGCTCAGGTATTCCCTGAGCTTTTTTAAACGCCACATTCTTTTAGTGGGGTTAGTGGGCTAATTTCAATACCACTACGCCCGCCACGATAAGTGCTGCGCCAAAGTAGCGCGCGACAGAAGTCGGATCGCCATAAAATACAACCCCAACTAGAAACGTACCCGCCGCACCTATGCCAGTCCACACCGCGTAAGCAGTACCTATCGGAATATTTTTTTGCGCCATCCATAAACAAAAACCACTGGCCGCCATAAAACCTACGGCTAACAGTATCCCCAGCACGCGGGTTTCAGCTTCTTGAGATAGCTTTAACCCCACCGGCCAACCTATTTCTAATAAGCCAGCCACAATCAAATAAATCCAGCTCATATGCCTCTCCTTCTTGCGATTGGCTGCTTACCGAAAAGCTTTCACTAATATTTTTATACTACAAGCTAGCCAATTGAATGCTTACCGCCCCTAGTACCGCTGCGTTTAAGCGGTTAAACCAACGCCAAAATGACGGGCGCTGCATATGGTGCGCAAATTTAGCGGTGAGGGTACTTAGCCCAACAAACCATACGATAGATGCCCAAACTGCACCGAGGACAAACCACCATTTATTTAGCTGCCACTGGCTGGCCAAGTTACCCATTAATAGCAGCGTATCTAAGTAAAAATGAGGATTCAACCACGTCACCGCCATAGCAATCAGAAACGCACGCTTAAATGACGTTTGCTTCTTCGACATTTCAAGTACCAACGCATCATCAGCCATAGAGGCTTTGAGTTTGTTAAACGCGAACCACAAAAGAAAGATAACGCCCGCCCACTTAGTGACTGATACCAACAAAGGATATTCTTGTAACAGCAACCCGAATCCCATTGCTCCTAAGCTGATAGAAATGGCATCGCTCACTATAAACAGCAGTACGAACAACCCGGTCCATTGACGCTTCAAAGACTGTTCGATTAAAAAACTATTTTGCGCACCGACGGCGATTATTAGGGTGCCGCCCATCACAAAACCACTCAACGCTGCCGCAAACATGAACTAAACCTCAAAAATTGAATGAATAAAAAATAGGCGTTGATTTTAGCTACTCTTTCAAACTAAATTAAATTAATAATTTTTCTTTGCTATTAAATTAATTAATAATACTGGGAATACCTATTTAAATAAGAGTGCTTGCTTTCATCATGCTTGATTATGCTGCCCTACACAGTTTTCGCGAAGTGCTACGCTACGGCAGTTTTGAGCGCGGCGCTCAAGCGCTCAACCTGACTCAGTCGGCAGTTTCACAAAAGATAAAGCGATTAGAGCAACAAGTGGGCGGGCCGGTTTTAGTGCGCATGAAACCGCTTAAAGCCACGCCACTTGGCGAACAACTCTTGTCTCACGTGCAAAAAGTGAGTGTGTTAGAAGAGCAGCTAACCACACGCAGCGGGGCGGCTGACCATGCTTCGCCACTGAGTGTTGCAGTAAACAACGATGTGCTGGCGACCTGGTTTACTGAGGTGATGGCAAGATTTAGTGAAATGCGTTCTAACCCCGTACATATTTATAATGCTGATCAAACCCAAACCCGCACCTTATTGCAGCAAGGTAAAGTCATGGCCTGCATTAGCCAAACTGGCACTCCCATTACCGGCGGGCAATCAGCAAGGCTTGGTACTATGAATTATCAACTCTATGCTTCGCCTGGATTTATACAGCGTTACCTTCAAAATGACATAAACCCTGAACGAGTAATGGGCACACCGGGGTTACTTTATGACGAATTTGATGTCACCCTACTCACCGACTATCAGCGAGAATGTTTAGACTTTCCGCCGTCGCTAACCACATGTCATTGGTATCCGTCATCTCATGGGTTTGCAAAAATGGCCGTAGAAGGCGTAGCGTGGGCGTTATTGCCAACCTTACAAGTTAAACAAGAAGTGGCATCGGGTCAGCTCATCTCGCTATTTCCTAGCAAACAATTAGGTGTGCCTTTGTTTTGGCATTGGACAGAACAGGCATCACATGCCCTTGGCGATTTTAGCCAAGTGGTTAAACACATTTCAAAAGAACAGCTAACACCATGAAGTACAATAAACACATCGCGTATTACCACCAGCACGCTTCAAAGCTTGCTTCACAATACACTAGTGTTGCATTTGAGGATGTACATGGCGATTGGTTGTCACATATACCGTCGCTAACCCATACCACTATCTTAGACATAGGTGCAGGAGCAGGCAGAGACGCGAAAGCGCTGGCCGATTTGGGAAATCACGTAACCGCTATTGAGCCTGCAACCGCGCTAATGCAATCAGGCATTGCCTTTACGGGAGAGTCAGTAACGTGGATTAAAGATACCCTGCCCTTACTCACATCACAGAAAAAGCAACACTACGGGTTAATTTTGATTAGCGCGGTATGGATGCACTTAACCCACGTTCAGCAACAACAAAGCTTGCAACGATGTAGCCAATTGCTTTTAACCGAAGGGCTCCTAGTCATTACTTTGCGACACGGGAAATTTGATGACGAACGGGTGGCTAATCCGGTTAATGCAAGGGACACCATCGAGTTCGCAAAATCCTGTGGCTTAACCTTAATTCATAACACAGACTCTAGCGACAAACTGCACCGCCAAGGTGTCAGTTGGCAAACTTTAGTCTTTACAAAATAAGCAAAAATGTCGCTTCACTCCGAACACTTTTCATACTAACCTAGTGCCAGATTGCAGGTTAATTAAGCAAGTTTGTAGCCATTCGGAGGGCTTTTTTTGGCTGTAGTACATAGACGCATCTGTTTTTTGATGCTTTTCGCCATTTGGGGGGTGCTGGTTAGCCTTTCTTTTCCTGTGTCTGCAACTCTTGATACCGCACCTACAGCAGTACCTGTTTCTGACACTATGCCAGGCACAATTAGTGAAAATGCATTACACGACTTTGAAAATGCTATTTTTCTATACCCTCAGCAAACCTACCGAAAATTAGTCACACTTGCGCAGTCAAATGACTTCAGTGATGACGGCAAAGTTTGGCTGTTGTTACGAAAAGCCCAAACCGAGAGTGTATTAACCTTATACAAAGAAATGGATGCCACCCTTGCCACTGTCGCAATATTCACCAATGTGATGACCAACGAACAAAATGCACTATGGCTTTATTTAAAAGGGAGCCGGATGCATCAAACAGGCAATATTTCTGGCGCTATCGACACGCTGAAGTATGCAGTTGAAGTCGCTAAAGAAGAGCCTAACAGTACTATTTACGTGCTTGCTATTAGAGAGTTAGGTTACGGATTTGCACTTTCCGGAGACTACTACCGGGCCACCCTAATACTGCAAGATGCTTATAAAAATCTCGTCATTTTAAACAACCCCTTTTTTAATGGATTGTTAGAAGAGAGCTTAGGCGACACCTATAACTATTTAGGTAATTACACAAAAGCCATTGAGTATTACGAAGGTGCGCTTACCTTCTTCGAGTCCATTGGCTACCAACCCCATGTTGCCAGTACCTTATTGGGCCTAGCTATGGTGAACCGAAAGCTGGAGAATTGGAATGATGCACTTTCTTACTTTGACCGTTACGAAATAGCGCTGAATTTTACCAACAATCACAGCGAAAATTTCTATTTGCATTATGGCCGCGCTATGACAATGGCAGAAAGAGGAGAGTGTAACCTTGCCATTGATGCTATCGATGATGCGCTGGGCTTATCGGGCCCCATTGATTACAACGCAGAACTTTACAAAAAACGCGCCCTATGCAATTTAACCCTTGATAACTTGGCTGAGGCTAAACAAGATTTATCGAAAGCACGCACTATTTTTAACGGCATAGAAGCATTGCACAATACGCAGTGGCACTTAGAGCTTGATTACATTGCAGGCTTAGTGGCATTTAAAGATAATCGCTTTGAGCAGGCTTTTGAATTTATTCATAGGTATTACAAAGACTTCCTTGAGTTGCAGCGTTTAAACAATTCAGAATATGTCACCCAAGTACAAGCCACAATGGAAGCCGAGCGTAAAGACAAAGAAATTGCCCTCCTAAAACAACAAACACAACTTCAAGCGGCTACGGCCAGGGAGCAATCGCTGAAAGTACGGCAGAAAAATATGATGCTGGTAGGCGTAGTAGTCATCTTTGCACTGTTACTTATTTTTGTGGTTTTCCAATATAAAAACTCAAGAAAGCTATTGGCCCTTTCTATTCGAGACGATCTTACTGGCTTACACAATCGGCGTTACTTCTTTGATTATTTCGAGCACAACCTAGTTAAGCTGAACCCCAGTCACGTAGGCTTGGCACTCATCTCTTTCGACATAGATAACTTCAAACACATTAATGACAACCTTGGTCATCACGTAGGCGACGAAGTCATTAAAACCGTGGCACACACAGCGGCAAATACACTACGTACTAATGACGTTATTGCACGTATTGGGGGAGACGAATTTATAATTGCCCTTCCCCGCACCACACTGCTACAAGCTAAAGAAATAGCCAAGCGAATCCTTGAAAATATCAGGAGTCACCGGTTTACCACTAAAGAAGGCGCAGATTTTAGTGTAACCGCGAGCTTGGGCGTGGCTTATCATCATCAAAACAAGCTTATTGCCTTAGATGTGAAATCGATGATGGAGTCTGCCGACACAGCGCTATACCAGTCTAAGCGGGCTGGCAAAAATCGCTTCACGGTTGCAGCTTAGGAAAAGCACGAGTAAGGCTTTATTTCTGACAAAACTTACCTATTATTTAGGTAAGCTTCAAGAAAGGGAATTTATGATTAAAGCAACATTTTTTTGCCTAGGCTTTTGTTTAATTTCATTTTTCAGCAGTGCAAACACGGGCTCTCGCCTAACTGCAACGGGCGGCGTTACTGGATTTGAAGGCACCGCTGGTGGCGGTATCACGCCTTGGGCCTTTATTAGCGGCTATGGCAGTAAAGAAGAAATTAACGGTACCGCGAATGTTCAATACCTTCATTTAAACGACTACACCTTAACCACCTTTGGTGCCAGCCTTGGCATTTACGATCGCGTTGAATTAAGCGTACAACGACAAACTCTAGATATTTCATCTGGCATTACCAGCAATGTTTTCAGCTTACTTACCGATGGGGCAATTAGCGCCGCACAATCTACCCGTATCGACATAGATATTGTGTCTGCAAAAGTGAAAATATTGGGTGATGGCGTTTTTAACCAACGCACTTGGGTACCCCAAGTGGCTATTGGCGCACAATATAAAAAACACCGAGATTTTGATACCACGCTTCTATTGCCCGATGGCACCGGCCCGCTTCCTAATCAAGGTGTAGCGCGCATACTTGGGGCTAAAGATGATAGCGGTACTGATGTTTTTGTTTCTGCAACCAAGCTTTATTTAGGCCATATTAACGGTTTCAACCTATTGACCAATCTGACCGCCCGCTATACCAAAGCAAACACCTTTGGGTTACTTGGTTTTGCTAGTGAAAATGACGATAGTTATAAACTGGAATGGGAAGGTTCTTTGGCGCTACTAACCAGCCCGTCAACCGTGGTCGGCGTTGAGTTTAGAACGCAAACCAATCGCCTAGGCGGGCTAGCAGAAGAAGATACGGTAACCGACGCCTTCATTGCTTACTTTCCCAATAAGTCATTTTCCCTCACCGCAGCTTATGTAGATTTAGGCAACTTGCTTATGCAGCCTAGCTCGACAGGCTTCTATCTAACTGTCACTGCTAATTTTTAAGTTGGTGATGATGAGTACCTATTTACACAAAACAAGCATAACGACAGCCGTAATCACGCTACTTTTTACTCTGTTAGGCGGCATCAACGGGTGTTCTAGCACGCACACTGCCAAGCAAAACGCTACCAGCCTGTACGATGAAATTGGTGGCAGTAAAACTCTTAACACTGTGTTTGGTGTTGCCATTAATCGCATCTATAAAGACCCTGTTATAGGGCATTACTTTAATGGTGTTCCAAAAAGCCATTTACGCAAACAACTGGTATCACAAACGTGCGAGCTTATTGGCGGCCCTTGTGTCTACGAAGGCAAGGCCATGCTAGAGACCCACAAAGACTTAAATATTAAAGAGCGAGAATTTTATATTTTAGTGGAGTATGTGCAAGGCGCGATGCGTGATGTTGGCTTAACCTATCAACAAGAGAATCAAATTCTGCAAAAACTAGCACCAATCAAATACGAAACGATTTACCTGTAGTTTGTGGGGGGCATCTAGTGGTATCGATGCAGTATGTTTAAAAAAGCTAGGCATAAGTGAAAATGTCCTCTTTTTACCTGAATATTGATTAACTTAGCGTTCATTTTTCGTTCATCTCACATCCCCTATTCTTCTTATTAGTTCCCCAACCTAATAAGGATATTCAATGTATAAACTTCTTATCGCTCCAACCTGTTTTTTAGCAGCAAGTGCTGTATTTGCGGCTGACAAACCCATTATTAATGCTCCTTCATACGACTTTGCACAGGTTTCATTGGTGCAAACGGAATTCGCCGATTTAGATATGTTTACTCCGAAAGGCTTTGAGTTTAAGGCAAGTAAAGTACTTGGAATGAACGTTTTTGGTGAAGCCACATACTTTATGGCTGATGACAAAACCCAAGGGGTAAACATGGATGTCGACCGCTGGAAAGTGGCAGTTGGCTATATTCACCATTTTTCAAATCGCACAGTACTGGACGGTAAAGTCGGCTATGGTGAAATTGATATTAAAATAAACGACAGTGACAATGCCGTTTCAGCCGGAACCGAGTACTTTACCGGTGAAGCCAATATTCGACATATGATAACAAGCAATGTGGAAGTCTATGGCGGATTAGAATGGCAAAAATGGGATGAAGGTTCTGATCAAAAAGCCTATAAGTTAGGCACACAATACCGTTGGGATTCGATAGCAGTTGGCGGTGAATATACTAAATTCTCCGATTCCGAGGTGTTTGCTGCCTTTGTTCGCTACACCTTTTAAAAACGTTTAATTATCTGATTAATCAAAATAAAGTAGTGAAATCCTTGTGTATTTCGCTGCTTTATTTTCACAGCTTCATACTATTGATGAATACCTTTAATGTGGTTTATGGCCTATAACATAGCGGCTTGAAGCACCCTTACGAATCATTAAAGAATAATCAATCGTTATGAGGAATTTGAGCATGGAAGAATTTATTGCATCACTTGATGTTGATCAGTATCTCCCTGGCGCACTAGCGTGGGCCACCAATATACTACTTGCGTTACTTATATTAATTATAGGCATGTGGGTAGCAGGTAAAGCATACAAAGGCATGGTTGCACTAGCCGGTCGATACCCCCAATTAGACGACACCCTATTTAAGTTTTTTGGTAGCGTAATACGCTACACCATCTTAGCTTTCGTGGGCATAGCAGTACTTAACCGTTTTGGTGTACAAACCGCATCTATCATTGCATTGCTGGGTGCCGCAGGGCTTGCCGTAGGCTTAGCACTGCAAGGCACACTGTCTAATTTAGCCGCTGGCGTTATGCTACTTATCTTCCGCCCTTACAAAGTAGATGACTTTGTAGAAGCAGCAGGCAAGTTTGGTAAAGTCACCGAAATAGATATGTTCACTACCATTTTGCAAACCTTCGATAACCAACACATTATCATTCCAAATAGCCAAATTTGGGGCGAGCAAATTACCAACCACTCACACCATGAAATTCGCGGTGTAGATATGACCTTTGGTGTTGCTTATGGTGAAAGTATTGATGCTGCACGCGCCGTTATCGACAAAGTGCTCGCTGAACACCCCCATGTACTTAAAGAGCCTGCGCCGTTTGTTGAAGTAGAAACCTTAAACAACAGCTCGGTAGACTTCATTGTACGTCCGTTCTGTGAAGGTCAGCACTACTTCGATATTCGTTACTCAGTGCCTGAGCAAATTAAGAAAGGGCTTGATGAAGCGAACATTGAAATTCCATTCCCACATCGTAAAGTTATTTTGGTTAATGAGACCAATTAGACATTGATTCTGATATGAGAAGGGCGAACTAAGAAGCCTACAAATACATTGGATTCATGGCTAAACAACAACTAAGGCCTGATTTCGATATTTTATCGAACTCAGGCCTTTTTAGCGTCAAACTAAAATACTGCCAATTTTTTATATAAAAAATTAAGAATCACTTGCTCTACAACTATCTGATAACGCTTCTTGTATTACGTTCGTCAGTTCGGTGTTTCGAGGTTGCTCCGAAACACTAACTTGATGTGGAACCTGATGGAAGCTCGGCACTATTCGACCGGAAGTTTGGGAAATAGCTTCTCTTGGTCTTATGTGGTTCACTGTTAGGTACTCAACTTTTTGCTCACCTTCCAACTCTCGAACTAGAACATAAGCCTTCTTCCCTTTTTCAGTTAAGCTATATTCTTTTGTTTTCCCATCAGTGGCACTTAGTCGTTCTGAAATAGTCCCCATTCTTTTGAGTTCTGTTGTAATTCTAGAAACTCTCTGTTTAGGTGTTATACCTAATTGGTTGGTTATATCTTGAACTGTGCAAGGCTCATTGTAAGCTAAACGAATAATACCTCTATGCTGGCTTCGCTTTGATAAAAAAACTATCTCATCTTTAAATAATTTTTGTTTTACGAGAACATTAAAAATATGCTTATATGTCCGCCAAGCAATATTTTTATCGTATGTCAGATCGGTATCTACTGCTCTCAAAATTAACTGTGATGCTGCGAATGTTGCATCTACATTAAGAATTTGTTGAGGAGTCAGTTGATCAGTAGATGCTGATTCAATAAGCCTATCAAAAAAGCTTTCAATAAATGGAATAAATGAATCTGTAATAAATTCTGGGATCGTCTTAACAAAACCTCTTAACTTTAAAATAGCATCAGGAAGTTCTTCGATACGATCAATACCAGTATTTTTAAACGAAGATAATAGTTCTACTGCTTCCAACTCTTCTTTCGAAGATGGAGCGTTTGGCGTAACCATGATGTCACCTATGTTAGAAAGTGAAATAACTATAGTTTGGTTAGTAAACAATTACAATGTTTACTACGTAACATCTTTACCAAAAGATTCATAGCCAAGACGAGAGATTGTACTTTTTTTTCCTATTTCCCCCCTCAAGAAGCCATGATAAATAGAACTAGCCCCATTGTCGGTAGGATCACCGAGTTCTTGGTTAACTAAAGCCACTACGGGCCCAGCCATTCTGTAGATTGCCTTAACGCGCGTTTCATGGAGTTTCATAGTGCTTTCACCTCCCATTGTGGGCACGAAGAAATAATCTACCCCAGATTGATGAGCAAAATCGTGCATTCTCATGTTGTCGTCACAGAAGTCTTTGCATATTAGGGTAACTCCTCTGCCAAATGGGAGTTCAATAATTGCCAAGGAACGCCCTGTAGAAGTTTTTTCTACCCCATACTTTTCGTCACCTGTAAATCGAGTCATCTTGTCATGAGTAAAAGCGATTGAGCCGGTATGATCCAATGCAGTACACGTATTAAAATACGCATCTTTCTTACGGTTATATTTGTGGAAGCTTCCTGCGATCACTAGGCTTATCCCATGACCTTTTGAATTTTCTCTATTTCTATTGGTATTTAACCAGCAGGCTATCTCGTCAACTATATTATTGGGAATAGTTAGCTCAGGAAATATAACAATGTCACAATCATTTTCGACGGCGTAGTGCAAGACTTTCTCAGCTTCAGCAAAGCGATCTACACTTGGATGAATATCTTTAGCTAAAAAGCTTACGTCAGTCTCACCTCTGTCAATTTCAAACTCAACACCTGCACTTTCAAAACTACATACGCATATCTTGGGTGTTTCTCGATTTTTACTATGAAAATTTGTCCATGCTGACTCTGGTAACGCTTTAAAATCAAATGCAAAGCTAAAAGAGTTTGTCAGAATATGATTCCAATGCATTACCCTAATTGGGTTGTCTCGTTGTTTTCTTGTCGTTATAAAGTCGTTATGAGATATATCGCTTTGCAATAGGTGAACAGTATGACGAATATCGTCGTAAATAATGTCAATGGTCTCATGAGACTTTCTGGAGTTTTCATGCAAAAATTCATCCATCAACACGAAAACTGATAGTAGGTTCGCTGTTTCAAAGTACTTGTTTATTTCCTTGAACCCGCCTTCTTCAATTTTCCGAAAAGAGGACATAAGACCTGATTCGTTTAAAAAGTCTGAACGCTCTGTGGGGGTAAAGACTGAGTAATCTCCATATTCATCACTAGATAGCTCATTGGCATACTGACTAAAGTACCCCCCTATCTCTAAATGCAAGTACAATAAACAATAGGCGTCAGATACATGTTCATGAAATTTTTTTGCTAATAACCTTCTGAACTGCATGTCTTTCATCGCTCTTGACCGTCCCTGTTGTCTTGAGGTTAGATAATGTATCGACAGAGGAATAGTAAAATATTTTCGATATCAAAACCCTCTTCCTGAAAAACTATTGCTTTGACTCAAGCGCATAGCTAACCATTTAATCTACTTGCTCTGACTAATCATTGTCAACTTGTGGGCAGACAATAAAGTTTGTCCTTACATCGCTATTAAATACAATAAAGTGCGTCCGTAAAACGCAATATTAACAAAATAGTTTGTCCGTAGTGGGCATTAATAGACAATAAAGATTGTCCTTATAAACCTAATTAAACCAAGAATAACTTCGCAGGATACCTTTATCCCATTTTATTATAGCAACTTTAGCCTTAACTGATAGAAACGTTAAATAGGTCAAGTTGGCAAAGTCCTATGCAAAATTGCTGTATGACTTTAAATGAATTGTTGGTCATTTTCGACAGAACTTTACAGTCGCACTAAAGTCGATTACCAAATGCCATGTATTTATGTACAGTTATTGTTGGACTCGATTTTCATTTGTCTTTAATATTAGGTTATGTGTTCAAAAAGCAATCAAGAGAGTTTTTATGCCATCTAGCGCTCAGATAAGACAACTTCAACAGAGGCTTCAACGAGAAGCTAGAGAGCAACAAAGAAAAATAGACCAATACAATCGTCATGTTGAACG
Organism: Alteromonas sp. K632G; assembly: GCF_017653625.1. Lineage (NCBI taxonomy): Bacteria > Pseudomonadati > Pseudomonadota > Gammaproteobacteria > Alteromonadales > Alteromonadaceae > Alteromonas > Alteromonas sp. K632G. Next base: position 151,506 of record NZ_JAGGDM010000005.1, on the reverse strand, counting down.
TGCTCAGAAGAAGACCGTGGATGACTACAACCGCGAAGTGAAGAAAATTAATGCGGCCAATCAGGCTCAAGTAAAAGCAGTGAATGAATATAATCGTAAAGTAGCAGAGCACAATAAAACAAATTTTCAGAGGGTTCAGACTTTCAACTCTGAAGTGAACCGGCAGAACACGCAGAACGACAATAATAGCAAGCGACTATTGGCCGACATAAAACAACAATTAAGGAGTCCATCTAGCAGTATTAGATATACCCCTACAGAGGAGAGACTTGCAGATAGAGTCTATGAAGCGGTATCAAAGTCAGATTCAAGAGAATATGATGTTTTTCTAAGTTATGCGAAAATAGATGGTTATGAGACAGCATCTAAGCTTAGAGATGAGCTTGAAAAACTAGAGGTTTCTGTTTGGTTCGACGAGGTAGCTATAATTCCTGGTAAAAGTCAGTCTCTCCAGATGGACTCAGGGCTGAAGAAAGCAACAGCAGGAATTGCAGTGCTAACGCCTGCTTATTTAGCAGGAAGATTTTGGACTGAAAGAGAATTGGGTGTGCTTTTAAACAAAGAAATTCTAATTCCTGTTTTAAAAGGCTGCACATTTGAGGACGTCAAAGAATATAGTGGCATTCTTCCTGATTTGGCGGGGTTCGTCATCGATTTAGATGAGACTGTTGAGACCGTAGCCTTGAAAATTGCTCCAGCAGTAAAGGTTGAAACACCTGTTTAGCTTACGCATATCCGCCACGCGCAATAACTTCGATATAATTCAAAACAGCTTCTACATGACCGCGCTCAACAGCTACTTTTGCTGTTGAGCCGAGCGCCGAAATATGTTCGGTTTCGTACCATTTGATAGCTGCTTCGTGGCTACCTGCCCACGTTTCAACTTTTGAAATTATCTGCTGTTCATTATTTTTCATTTTTTCCACTAATTGTACTTTCACATTAAAGTAATCATATAGCCGTTCAGATGAGGAGGAGCATACCTTTGCTACTTTTTTGCACCAGTCAATATAACTCAACTTTCGGTCAAGCGACCATAGGCTAGGAAGTGAAGATACATTGGATATTATGTCTGCTAATTTAATTGTTTGCGCTTCAATACTCCCTGCTGCAACCTGATTTAGTAATGCTATTTTTTTATCATCAGAATTGGTTGCTGAATTGCACGTCAGTTCTAAAACTATCGTTGAAACTTCATTCCCAAATAGATAGTTAACACCAATACTGGTAACCTCAGTGTCTTCCAAGATGTCATGCAAAACTGCCGCTATTAGTGTATTTTCATTGCTACTTGATTCATAAAACTGAAGGAGTTGCGCCACTTTGTCAACGGTAATTTAATTTTGACCCACTTAGCGGTAAAGTAAAATTGACCCACCTTTAGCGTTTATACTTCATTTTGTTTATTGGTAACTGGGGCTATTCCAGCGGTTTTTTTGCCTCTAAGCCGGTAACTGTTTCCTGCAATTTGTACGATATGAGCATGATGTAAAAAAGCAAATCGGATTGCAGATAGTAAAGTGGGCGTGTGCTGATATCCGTATAGTTTTGCGCTAACAACACAACGGATATGCGTTTCATAAGGCTTTATCTCATCTGTAGTGGTATGTTCAATAGGCAATATCGATAAGACAACAGCGTGTAGGTCACCATCCTTAAGATTACTATTCGAAATCAAGCATTGATATTCGCTTGGCAACTCAAATAAGTCAAAATTCCCTAGACCGGCATAGAATCCGTATAAATATTTCCTGTGTTCTGGGCTGTAGTAAAGAGATTTATCTGCTATCCAGTTACTGATATTTTTTAATGCCATTTTAAGACTTACATTGTGCCTCATGACTTCTCCCGTCTAACTTTCTTCCACTAAGCTGAATCGAACTTAAGTAGCCAGACTTGATGCATACATTAGAAAGTTAGCAATGTAAGTCCACGTTTTTTCAAAGAGCGTTTTGTAGCCAAATATTAATTTATGGTAGCTAAACGGTCAACAATAAAATAACGTAAACCATTGTATTTTATGCAATTTAAAATAAATGATTGACAAAATATCAAAGAATAATTCTAACTGCCATATTTAATAGGAAGATTGCGCCACAATGTGGTTAATTGACATTTAACGCTCACGCTTATCATCCCAGGATTCAAGAACGAACAAGGCAATGGTGTGAGCAGAATGTATTGCAAGACGTGCATGGCGAGGTTTCAGTTTATAAACTCTTCTACCTTCTCCATGGGCTGAACTGGCATGAGTTCTAAAAGCTCCAATGCCATCCACGATAGATAAAATGCCGGAAAGTACTCTTTTGAGATCATCATCTTGGACAAGTTTTGTATCGAAGCCCAAGTCAGCCCTGACGACCTTCCAGACGTTTTGAAGATCTTGCTTTTGCGGTTTAGGTAGACCTTCATCAGTAATATACACTTTAAAAATGGACTCAAGAATATTGCATGCCGCAGAAACCGCTTCCCTTGGTTCTGAATTTACTTTTGACAATGCTCGATCAAACTCTGCCTCTATTGAAGGAAGATCTCTCCCTTTTATTAAATCTGATAATGATCGACTTGGTGCCGAGCTTCCATCAGAAATAATGCCGCCGCTAAGGTAAGTTAAGTTACAACGCTCAAGTGTATTGCGAAGCTTTACCTTGAGATCTTGTTTTTGGTCGCTAACATTTACACCCCAAGATACTTGATCCGTATCTTCGTCGTCTAGCAACTCCATGTACGGTTCAATCAGCTTACCCAGAATGATCAAAGGATAGTTAGACTCTTTATTTATACGTCGCAACCACTGCTGCACCTTAACAGGCTTTGAGCCTTCTGGTGGGTCGCCAGGCGCGTCCGCATGCATGAACAGATTGTTTAAACTCGCGTGAGATTCGATATTGTGCAAATTATCCGAAAGCACAGCAATTATTGGTGCTGGAATTTCTTTCTTCATGAATCCTCCATTGATATTTCAAAGACTTCCAAAGCCAATGTTAACCTGTTTTAATAAATACTGCTTCAGAGCTTCAAAAAAGTATAATCCTAACGAGAGTTAAAGTACCCAATTTGAGAATGACAAGTTTACGGCAGAATGAGCCATACACCTTCAAATTGCATGGAGAGTTTGTGGCAATTACCGTCAGTCATAGCTATTTTCGTTAACTCAATATCGATTGAGCGAATGGGTCGTCGCTTAATTACTTCTGGCAATCGGAAATGCTGAGTAAGTTAACACTCAAATGATGGTGCGATGTTGATGGGTACTTGCCATATGTAGAATTAAGGCAGAAAACGAAGTAGCGGTTACCTTTTCTATTTTCAATTGTTGAATCCTCTAAAATCTGAATAGAGACGGCCTTTCGAGTTATCAAATCTATATCCTTATGAAAACTTAGGCAAACGTAAAACTACAAGACTTGCAGATATGAGTATCACTCTTCAAGCAACTGCAATACCCCGCATTCTTTAACTTTTCTATTATCTGTGCATGCCGAGGCCATCTCAGATAGGGTAAGCTTTAGCTCCTCAAGCTCTTCAATGCGATGTGTGACGTCAACCATATGTTGATGGATCAAATTGTTCACACTAGAACAACTTTTATCGGGATTATTTTTTGTATCCAACAGCTGTTTAATTTCTAGTATGGTCAAATCTAATGAGCGACATTGTTTAATGAATCGCAGTGCTCTCAACGATGAGGCGTCGTAAATTCTGTAGTTACCTTCACTGCGATTGCAAGCCTCAAACAAACCCTGTTTTTCATAAAAACGGATCGTCTGAATAGAACACCCACTTTTTTTTGATAGCTCACCTATTTTCATAAACGTGCCTTTGTGTTGTTGACTCTATACTAGGTATAGACTTTACACTGTACCTATAGTTTTGGGAATAAGAGTTGAACAATGAGTGGTTGCGGCTGTGAAGTGGAAATCAAAGATGCCTCACAAAAACGGGTGCTGTATTGGCTGCTCGGCATCAATGCGACGATGTTTTTCGTTGAGATGACCGTGGGTATTTTGGCTGACTCTACTGCTTTAATAGCAGACTCTATGGACATGCTAGCGGATGCAGTTGTATACGGCATAGGTATTTATGCTGTGGGCAAATCTATACTTCACAAAGCCAAAGCTGCGCAAATCAGTGGTTACTTTCAGCTATTGTTGGGCGTAATTATTCTCATTGATATTACCAGAAGGTTATTCTTGGGCAGTGAGCCTATCTCATCATTAATGATAGGGATGGGGTTCATTGCACTAAGTGCAAACGTCGCTTGCTTGATGATTATTCGTAATCACAAAAACGACGAAGTACATATGCGAGCCAGCTGGATTTTTTCGGCCAACGATGTCATCGCCAACATGGGTGTCATCATCGCCGGAGTTTTAGTGGTATGGCTTGATAGCAGGATACCGGATCTGGTTATCGGCTGTATTGTGTCGATTGTCGTGCTGCGCGGAGCCTGGATGATCCTGAAAGACGCCAAGCAGGAAGTACTTAATAACGAAGTACAGAAAGGTAAAGTGGGCGATCCACTATGACATACAATAAAGCCGTTAAGCCGCATATCGATTCCAAATTAACAGATTACTCAGATGCAATGTCTAACAACAATGAGAGGCAGGCATTTGCAGCGCTGGAGGATGCGCATGTAATTGGTCAGCACTCTACTTTTTATCATTGTTTAATTCATTGTAAAATGCTGCGACATGGTCTTCTAAAAAAAGATTGGAGAGTCGTTTTTGGACAAGTAATAAGAATAGTTGGTGCTGCAACCAAAACAGCTATCGGCCTTGTACCTAAAGGAAACACAGGCGGCACTGACATCAGCCCCTTTAAGCGACTACCAATCAGTGCTGAAAATCAAGCGATATTGGATAAAATCAACCATGCATAATCATAACCACAGTCACAGTGATAACAGCGCATCAAAACGCATTGGCTGGGCATTTTTCTTGAATGTCGTATTCACTATCATTGAATTTATCGGTGGATGGCTGACAAACAGCACAGCTATTATGGCCGACGCAGTGCATGATTTGGGCGATAGTTTATCCATTGGCACCGCGTGGGGCTTAAATAAACTCAGTGATAAAGAAGCAACCAATACATTTTCCTATGGCTATAAACGCTTTTCTCTTCTTGGTGCATTGATCAACGGGTTAGTGTTAACGACTGGCTCAATATGGATCTTATTCGAAGCTATCCCAAGGCTTTCAGCACCCGAAATGCCGCAAGTCGAAGGCATGTTACTCCTGTCAATTTTTGGCATCGCCGTTAATGGATTTGCTGCTTATAAACTTAGCGAAGGGAATTCCTTAAACGAGCGTATATTAAACTGGCATTTGCTTGAAGATGTATTGGGTTGGGTGGCAGTGCTGATCGTATCGATTGTGCTGATGTTTAAGCCATGGCCAATTTTAGATCCAATTTTATCTATTGGCTTCACATTATTCATTTTATTCAATGTTGTTAGAAATCTAAAAGAAACCTTATTGTTATTCTTGCAAGCCACGCCCGATGCTAAGCAGATGGAGGAAGTGCGTAAAGTACTCATGTCATTTGATGATGTGGCGGATATACATCATTTTCATATCTGGTCTTTGGACGGTGAACATAGCGTCATGACGGCACATGTGGAGTTGAAACAAGATGTTTCGGTTTCTCAATTGAGAACACTTAAAGACGAACTTCGCCAAGGTCTTGATGAGTTTGATTTTGTGCACACTACCATTGAAATTGAATTTGCCAATGAAGATTGTCGTGATGAGTAATGTAATGATTGAAATACTTTGTTTAGGTTGGTCGATTGGTCTTAGTTCGATTACCTGTTAATATGAAAAAGATGAGAGTAGATAGATATGTTTAGTGTAAGGGTGACAAGTTACCTGCTGATTTCGCTGATTTTGTTTCAGTCGTTTTCTGCTGTCGCCAATACATTGGATTCTCATACTGTCGACTCACAACATCTAAATGAAATACACGAACATCAATTGGGCGATAACATCGCTACTGAACATGCGCAGGTTCAACTAAAATCTAGCGAACAACCTGATGCTGATAACGTCCCCGTAGATAAATCTCACAATCCTGCTGATTGCCACCACTGTGGCCATTGTCACGGAACCCATGCCCAATGGATTGTAAGCACCAATGGTATCGAACTCGATTCTGTTGCCACCCATCACAATTTCTATTACTTATCAAAAGTAATAGATGCACCGATCACGCAATTACTACGCCCACCTAAAGCATAACCCTGAACTAATCAAACACCGTTCGCCAACAGTTTGGCGATATATATTTTTGATAATTTAGGAATAAAACAATGATGCATTTTTCATTGAGTCGCCCTGTGCGTGTGCACGCTTGGGTGATTTCCACGATGCTTGTCCTTTTGACAACACACACCGTGGTAGTAGCACAAACAAACAGTATCACCAATCGAGAAATGACCTTGCAAAGCGCCATACAGCGAACATTAGCGAATTCACCCGAGTTGCATGAGTTCACATATAGGCAACAAGCGATTGAGGGAGAAATTAAAACTGCTTCTCTCAAACCAGCCCTCAACGTAGGCATTGAAATGGAAAACTTCTTAGGAACAGGCGAGGTCTCTGGCATTAAGGACACCGAGTTGACTCTCACATTGTCGTCGGTCATTGAATTGGGCAATAAACTCAACTCACGTAAGGCGTTTGCTAAGGCGCAATCCACCTTAGTCGAAGCGCAAAAACAAGTGCACACCTTGGATGTACTGGCTGAAGTGACACGTCGCTACATCGATGTATTGGCGCAACAAGCGTTAATTGACGCGCAAAAAGATGCAGAAACACTTGCTCGATATACCTATCAAGCAGTCACAAAACGCGTGGATGCAGGTGCTTCCCCTGCATTTGAACAGAAACGCGCTGAAGCAGCTTTAGCAAGAGCTAGATTGGATGTGGTGACGGCACAGCAAACTAAGCAAGCCATGATAAATAGTCTGGCTATTATGTGGGGGGAGAAAGACCCCACTTTTACCTATGTTGAGGGTGACTTATTTGCGCTGCAATCGTCTCCTTCGTTAACCGCGCTTTTTACCACATTATTGGACAGTCCCAATCTTGAGGTCTATGCACAAGAATCGAGATTGCAGGCTTCTCAAGTCCGCCTTACTCAAGCAGCTAATCAATCGGATTTAAGCTGGACGGCCGGTATCAGGCGCATGAATGGCATAGATGAAACAGCCTTTGTAGCAGGCGTGAGTATGCCTCTGTTTGCCGGTGACCGAAATCTTGGCGAGTACCAAAAGCAGCGGGCAATTCAGGCACAGCTGGAACAACAAAAAGAGTCAGCGACGCAAAACCTATACCATCAGCTAAATATGGCCTTGATGGTCAGAAACAATGCGTTGCTCAATGTACAGACACTGCAAAACTCTATTATCCCACCCTTAGTTCAAGCGCTGGAATTAGTAGAACAAGCCTATATCAACGGTCGATTCAGCTACCTTGAATGGGTGAGTACACGTCAAGAACTACTCAATGCCAAACAAGCCTTAATTCAATCAGCGAAGCAAGCTCATCAGCGCGGTGCAGATATCGAATCACTGACTGCACAGCCACTTGTGGATACGATCAACACCTCTTTTTCGAGAAAAACAAAATGAACAAAAATATATTAAATAAGAAGCAAAACGCTCTGTTAGTTTTCATTGTTTGCAGTGCGTTGGGATTTTTATCAAGCACCACAATACAAGCATCAGAAGGCGAGCATGGTAAAGAGGAAGCCCATAAGGATGAACGCGTACTCATGCCTGACAGCATGGCGCAAAAAATGGGCGTGATGACACAAAGTGTTAATGCCGGTCAACTTAATATCACCACCACAGTATATGGTAATATAGTGACCGACCCTGCTTCACTGAGTCATGTGCGTGCACGATTCGACGGTATGGTGACCAAGGTCAATGCAAATTTAGGTAAAAAAGTTAAAAAAGGCGACACACTGGCGGTAGTTGAATCCAACGAAAGCCTGAAAAGTTATCCTGTTGCCGCGCCGTTTTCAGGCACCGTGATTGCCAGACATGCCAATGAAGGCGAGTTATCTAATGGCCAAGTGTTATTTTCAATCGCAAACTATGATGACGTGTGGGCACAGCTTAAAGTCTTCCCACAACAGCTCTCTGATATTGCAGAGCAGCAAAGTGTTCAACTTAGTGTGGCAGGCTCATCGTTAGAAACCACTATCCAGCATATCTTACCCTCGCCAGATGAAAAACCGTATGTATTGGCGTATGCCAAAATAGCTAATACCTCAGGTCAGTGGCCGGTTGGCGCGGCTATTAAAGGGCTTGTCACAATCAACAAACTTGATGTCGCCATGATGGTGCCTAAAGCTTCGATTCAAGAGTTTGAAGGGGCTTCTGTCGTGTTTGTCAAAGAAGGTGATGAATACCGTCCCGTGCCCGTTACCTTAGGTCAACAAGATAACTACAATATTGAAGTGTTATCAGGTCTGCACATTGCAGATGTGATTGTCAGCCAGAACAGCTACCTGTTTAAAGCCGATTTAGAAAAGTCGGAGGCCGGTCATGACCACTAATAACTCAATGCTATTTACTTGGTCATGCGTCTCAGTTATTGGGGGACGAACACATGATTGAATCCATATTACGTTTATCCATAGAGCGACGAGGGATAATGCTGATGTTGATCTTCCTTGTGCTGGGCATGGGGATATTCAGTTATCAAAAATTACCTATCGATGCGGTACCCGATATCACTAACGTGCAAGTGCAAATCAATACACAAGCACCGGGCTATTCGCCTTTGGAAACCGAGCAGCGGATCACATTCGTAGTAGAAACAGCACTGGCGGGATTACCTGACCTGTCCTACACCCGCTCTTTATCACGCTACGGCCTGTCTCAGGTAACAGCGGTATTTGATGAAGGCACTGATCTGTATTTTGCGCGTAATCTCATCAATACGCGATTAGGCGCAATCAAAAGTCAGCTACCAGAAGGGTTAGAGCCTGAAATGGGACCTATCGCTACTGGGTTGGGCGAAATCTACATGTATACCTTGCGAGCCAAGCAAAATGCCATGCAAAAAAACGGTGAGCCGTACAATGCAATGGCGCTTCGCGAGATACACGACTGGATCGTAAAACCGCAGCTCGCACTGGTTAAAGGGATCACTGAAGTCAACGCCATTGGTGGGTATGTAAAACAATATCATGTGAATCCTGAACCACAGAAAATGCTGAATTTTGATATTGGTCTAAGTGATATCCATCGTGCGCTGGAGCGAAACAACACCAATCAGGGAGCGGGGTTTGTTGAGCGAAATGGGCAACAAATACTGGTGCGCTCACAAGGTCAACTACAGACACTTAGCGATATAGAAAATGTGGTAATAAAACGCATTAATACTGTCCCTGTTGCGGTGAAAGACATTGGCAGTGTAGCTATTGGTAAGGAGCTGAGAACTGGTGCGGCAACGCAGGAGGGTGAAGAGACCGTTTTAGGTACGGCAATGATGCTAGTCGGCGAAAACTCACGAGCCGTTGCTCAATCCGTTGCCAAAAAGGTGAAGGACATTCAATCCAGCTTACCTGATGGTATTGTCATTGAGCCAGTCTATGACCGTACCCTATTGGTCGATAAAGCTATCGAAACGGTTCAGAAGAATTTAGTAGAAGGTGCGTTATTAGTCATAGTGATCTTGTTCATATTGCTTGGCAATATTCGCGCCGCGCTCATCACTGCGGCAGTTATACCGCTGGCGATGTTGGCGACCATTACAGGGATGGTTAATACCGGTGTGTCTGCCAACCTAATGAGCCTTGGCGCATTGGACTTTGGATTAATTGTCGATGGTGCGGTGATCATCGTAGAGAACTGTATCAGGCGGTTATCCGAGTCTCAGAAACGCACAGGCGGAGTCTTGCCACTTAAAGAGCGGCTAGAACTGGTTTTTCAAGCGACCAATGAAGTCATTCGTCCTAGCTTGTTTGGTGTATTGATTATTACTGTGGTGTATATCCCGCTGTTCTCATTGACAGGGGTTGAGGGCAAGATGTTTCAGCCAATGGCGGCAACGGTCATCATGGCGCTGATAGCAGCGATGCTGTTCTCCATTACTATTGTACCAGCGGCAGTCGCGATGTTTATGGGCGGTAAAGTCAGTGAAAAAGAAAGCTTCATTATTGTTGCAGCCAAGTCAGCCTATCGCCCCATCATTCACCTTGCACTGAAATTACGCTGGATAGTGCTTGTCGGCTCAGTCGTGCTGGTAGTGGGCAGCTTTTGGTTGGCAACGCGATTAGGCTCTGAGTTTGTTCCCCAGCTTGACGAAGGAGACATCGCACTGCACGCCATGCGAATACCGGGCACAGGTATTGAACAAGCCGTCGCAATGCAAAAAACACTTGAATCTACCTTGATGGAATACGAACAGGTACTCACAGTGTTTGCAAAAACCGGTACCGCAGAAGTAGCTACCGATGCGATGCCGCCCAACGTAACCGATACCTTTGTGATGCTAAAACCACGAGCGCAGTGGCCTGATCCTAACCTATCAAAAGCTGATTTCGTGGAAACCCTTGAGCGAGATTTACAAGCGGTGACAGGCAATAACTATGAGTTTACCCAACCTATCCAAATGCGCTTTAACGAGTTGATTAGTGGGGTAAGGGCTGACCTTGGTATAAAAGTCTTCGGAGATGATTTAACCACGCTTGTTGCCTCTGCAAACGACATCTTAACGGTTTTGCAATCAATTGACGGCGTGGCGGATGCACGACTTGAGCAGGTCGATGATATCCCTATCTTCACTATCAACCCTAAGCTAGTCGAGTTGGCACGTTATGGATTGGACGTGGCCGATTTGCAGGAGTGGTTGGCGTCAGCTATCGGTGGTAATACTGCTGGCTTAATTTTTGAGGGAGATAGACGCTTTGAGTTGCTTGTGCGATTTGATGAAGGTATCCGCACAGATTTAGATGCCATTGGCAGCACTCCTATCATTACATCGGATGGGGAATTTGTGCCGTTATCAGAAGTCGCTACGCTGGCTTACTCGTCTGTTCCCAATCAAATCAGTAGAGAAAACGGTAAGCGCAGAGTCGTGGTTACCGCCAATGTCAGAGAACGCGACTTAGGGAGCTTTGTTGACGAAGCAAAAATCAAAATAACCGAACAGGTTTCACTCCCAGCAGGCTACTGGCTGGATTATGGCGGCACGTTTGAGCAGCTTGAAAGTGCAAGTCAGCGACTGGCTATCGTGGTGCCTGCCACGCTTTTTCTGATACTTGTGTTACTCGTGGTGGTGTTTGGCTCATTTCGTGATGCCTTGATCATCTTCACTGGCGTGCCTTTAGCCTTAACAGGTGGTGTTTTTGCGCTTTGGATGCGTGACATGCCATTGTCTATATCTGCCGGAGTCGGATTTATTGCGCTCTCTGGTATTGCGGTACTAAACGGCCTAGTGATGTTGTCATTTATTAAACAGCGAGTACTAGAAACAGGTGACTTAATTAACTCAATCGTTGACGGAGCTATCACAAGATTGCGTCCGGTTTTGATGACAGCACTGGTAGCAAGCTTAGGCTTTATTCCCATGGCACTTAATGTCGGGACTGGCGCTGAAGTGCAAAGACCGCTTGCAACGGTGGTGATTGGCGGGATCATCTCGTCCACCATTCTAACATTGGTGGTTTTGCCTATTTTGTATCGGATGATGCACTCCAAATTAACCAGAGTGTGATTGTTGGGCACCGTATTGCAGAAAATACGGTGCTCTTTATCTTTAAAGAACACAACCCAATTCAACATGAGGTATAGACTTTATGTTTACCAAATACACTATATTACGACTAGCCACTTTGGCTCTACTGAGCATTTTTTTAACGGGATGCGCTTCGCCAGCAAGACTGATAGAGGTGAATAATGTGCCAAATGAAAAGTAACGGATCACCGCGTTTGGGTAGCCGAAACTGAGAATAAATGGCATGTTTCTGGCCGGTTGAACGCGCCCAATATTTTTGGCTTACCGGACGGGCATATTCTCGTTTCTATTCTAACTGAAGATGGAGCGATAATTGACCAGAAGATAGCAAACTACAGAAGGGTGATAGGCAATGCAGGACGACCTAGAAGACATCAATTTGGCGTTGCTCTGTTCTTTGTTGACTTTGAATCTATCCCCGAAGACGCAGAAGTAGGTGTCGAGTATATTATTGAGACAATAAGTGAAACGAAGAAAAAACCTTTTTGACTCTCAACTTAAACATAATTTTTGTTTAGAGCAGTGATTAGAAAATTCAGTGTATCAGGTTCACAGCAGACAAGTGGAAGCCGCTATTATTCCTATTTTTTGTACAACAAAATTAAAATTTGAAGGCCTACGCAACTGATTTTTTTATTTATCAATAAGGAAGGGTATGGCCGTAATACGGAATTTTTGCCAGTTAGATTAAGTATGAAGGACGATATGAAAATGACAAAACGTGTCAGTCAAGATTGGTGATCGTATGTGCACTTTTTTATAAATTTGTTGTAGAAGTCATCGTTTCCGACTGTATCTTTAACGGTCATAATCGAAGTCGTTAGTAAAAACCACAACGGCAGTTTACTGCCTAGACCGACCTGTTAGTTTTTAAAGTATGGCGCTTTTTAATACGTCTATAAGTACCAAATTGAATAGGTTCGTGCTTTGAAGTTAGAGATAGCAGCACCTTTAGCAAAGTATTGCTGAATGATTAAATACCCATCTTTTTTTGAGGCACGACATGCATACTTGAGTTACCGAAGCAGCTTTATTATGATAAATGAGTTGTTTCTTATCATATTAAAAATTATCACTAATAAAATGGCTTGCCCGTGATGGATGAAATTTATTAAATGGCTATAAAAGGCAGAGCAAGTATCCTCACATCTAAAGAGTGGGAGAAGGTTTTTAGTGTGATTTTGAACAATAGGCATGCTGAAAAAAATACAGCAATTATGAAGATGAGTAGGCATTTAGGTTTAAAAGCTCAGGAACTGGCTGCATTAACAATAGATGATGTTTCTATGCTAGAGGGAAATGACAGGGAGGCTAGGCAATCGTTCACTTTGCGAAAAGAGGTTTATATTGCTTCCAGAGAAACGCCAAAAAATCGATCGCGAAGTAAATATGTTAAAAAGAATTTGACCTTCACCGTTAGTGAGTTCGAAAATGCATTAGAAAAAGTTGCATCATTGGTCAAGGCAGATAAAAAGATCAACCCTATCGATTTCTATCCAACAAAAAATCAAAATTCTACGACACCAAGGCTGCTTCCTCTTATTGAAGAACCTCTCGTAAACGCATTAAAAACATACGTTGAGATGAGACTAATTAATCAGCCATTTTTAAAGTCAACAGATCCACTTTTCGTGACCCAAAAAGGCGGTTCTTATTCACCAAATACGCTTCAAGAGCATATGGCTCTGATACTTCGAGATTGGGCTGGTGTTTCAAGTGCGACATCAAATAGTGGCCGCAGGGGGCTAATTACACACGTTCTTCAAACATATGATGTTAACGTTGCACAAAGTGTGGCAGGAGTACGCAGTCCATCGAGTGTCGCAGTTAGCTACAATGATCGAACTGAACCATACTCAAACGACTCGAAAAAGTGATAGCGTCTAATTAACTTCTTTTATCTTGTTAAATACACTCCATACATCGTCTTTTATAGCGTTGCTTCCACCTAATGGGTAATCATTCCAGTATGGTCTCTTGTTTGTTAAGTAATAATCACATGGATTTTCATGAAGAAGCTTATAGTTTGTCTCTTTCATTGCCACACTGATGATCTTACTTTCTGAACATTGATAACCTTCTCGATGCAGCTTGCAGATTGAACAATTTCGTTCTTTTATAACCTTTAACTTATTCTTAAATAAATGGCTATCTAATTTAAATGAAGTATATATCTCTTCAGATTGCTCATTAACAAAGGCTTTAAATACATTAGGATGATTACCTTTAACGATATTACAAACGTTTTCTAATTGAACTTCATCAACTTGCGCATACATGCCGGTCTTTTTCATTAAGATCGAGGTTATTCTTTCTGTGTCATTCGTTTCTCCTTCTAATTGCATACAATTTTTTCTCAACCAATGAAGTAGCCTTTTTTGAAGACATGGAGCGAACTTGACATCATTTTCAACAACATCAGTACCCAACGAAGTTTGCTCACCATAACAATCATACTGCTCACATTTAGTCGGAATTTCACCACGCAGAGCTTTTTGGATATTAGATGCGGCAACGCTTTGACTTTTGCCTGTTAAGTTGAAAAGAGCTTTTTTATGATGGTGGCAATATTTTTGGTTTAACCACTCTGCTCGGAAAAAACCAAACCCACAATTCTTGAGGTCATCTGCGATGCAATCAACACAGAAGTTAACTTTGAGAAAATTATTTTGAGTTTGTTGACTGTAATTTTCAACACCATTTCTAAATACAGTTGGCACTAACTCAAAGTGTGATAAAGGGTTCGAAAACATTCCCGCGACAGGGTTTGCTATGGCTGACCTTTGTAAAACACTAAGTAGATATTCTGGATCATAAGGCCTGAACAGATGAGAATGCATCGTCGCAACAAAAGGGAAGGCTCGCCACTCTCCCATTCTATTTAACACACCAGCGAAGTCGCTTTCGCCGTTTAACATTAACACCCTGAAAATGAAACTCTGTACCGATTCGTCTCCTTGCAATTGCTTCATGTAATTATATTCTCAGTTATTAGTCATGAATTTGTTGATCATATTCATTGTTAAAGGCAACTTTCCTTTACTCTTCAGTAGCCACCCAAGTCCGCCGATTTGCTTATCAAGCTTGCTTAGAGATATGTTGTCATCAGTTTTAACTAATATGTCGGCAACTCTCTTAGCTAAAGTAATATCTCGTTCAGCCCAATCAATTATCCGATGAAACTTATTTTTTTGAGGGGGTGGCAACGAATTATTAAGCCAATATTTGTCATTACGATACAACCAATGAAACGCTGCATAACACTGGTTTTTTATTTCTTGTTTGATTGCAGTGGGGTAGCGACCTATACAACGTCTAATTTCTAGCCTGCATCGTCTGCGCTTAGACTCAAATTTATAACATTTTCTCTTTTCAACCAAGCCAGGCTCACAAGAAATAATCTGCTCAACACTCCCAACGGAAATACCTAAGCTATTTGCAATATACTCACGATGAAAACCTTTATATGCCAAATCCAAAACTTTTTTGATAGCAAATTCGTCAATGGTGCGCGGGATTTTTTTTATCTCTATGTTATTCAACAATGCTAGTTGTTTGATATAACACCTACTCTTACCAGTTTTACGATGAATTTGCAGTATAGGCATTCCCTTTTTTAGCAATTCAAGACACTCTGTTTGGTAGCTCTCTTTTGCTTTTATATTTAACGTAGCTCTATCATTTTTCTCTGAGTTCGCTGACAACATGAACGAGATAAGTAGGTGCTTGAAAGGGTGTTGAGCGAACTTTCCATTCACCAGATGATAAACATAATTTGTTTTCGCTGTTTGAAGAGGTATGAGCATGTCATTCGGTAACGCCAATTTAGCAGCTAAACTTTTTAAGTCAGTCGTTAATTTTTTATTTTTAATCGTTCCAGACGTAAGTAAATAGCCAGATTTATATAGTGATTCCCTGAGTTCTGTTAAATCAAAAAAGTCCGAATATGCTAACTTATTGAAAATAAATGTATTGGCAAACCTTGCAAAATCTGAGGTTATTTTATTTGAGCTGTCAGCAGACATGTTATGAGGTGGTAGGAAGGATGGCGCGACATATATTCTTGCTGGTAACACTAGTCTGTTTAACCTGACAGGATGCTCACTGCATGACTCAACCCCTGGTATCTGATGAGAAATATGCCAATAACTTACACCATGTTCATACATATCTTTTTTAGCGCATAATGGACAATACTTAACCGTTAAAATTTCTGTTTCCTTAAAACTAGCCAAGTTGCAAGCTCGAAGTACAGCATTACAATTGCCAGCCATCAATGCATTATTAATCTCCTTTGATCGTTTTGGTTGGTAGTACTTAAAAAGCTTTATCAAGGTTTGTTGATTGATTACACATTCAACCTCATTTCGCGATAGGCTTGCAATGGAACCTATCCCAACGGTTAGATACGGGTGAATAGAAACCCGCTTCCTATTGAAGTAAGTATTCAAAAATTTATCTACTGGCATGCCAGTTAGCGTAAGACTTCGTACTATCCTGCTATAAAAAGATTCATCTGGTAAGGCAATTGGCACCCACATTGTTCAAGGCTCTTAAACCACGCATCATGCAAGTTGCTTTAGTGGATCGTCGCAAAGGATGCCAATACCACGAAAATATTCATTGGCATCCACCTCGTCCACTCCCCGTCTTAATAAGTCTGGATCCTCAATGCGAGATAGAAGATCGATACAGGCAGTTAATTCTAATAGCTTCGCTGAGAATTCAGGATGCTGCGGCCTTGTTACGTCTGCAATAGGAGCAGATGTAATTGAGGTATCTTTAACCTCAGTGACAATTGTTTGATTGGCAACACGGCGGTTACGGCGAGGCATTGTGATTTCATCGCGCAAATTTATCACTTCTTTTGTTTTAGACGATAAGCCAAGAGCACTAAGCGCCGCTTGTTGCAGAACTCCTACTGTAATACGCTCGTCACCCGAGCCTATGACCAGCCTTTGCGCATCTCTGTATATACGATGAGCCATGTCAAGGTTACCAACAGAAAGCTCAAAAATTGTATTGTTTAACTCCTCAGTCAGCTCAGTTGTAATATCAGTCCAATGCAAATCCCATAGTTCTTGTATAAAATATTCCCATTCCTGACTGTTCCTAGTAAGTTGCTTCATTATAAAATAACCGCCACCTTCTGCTCGTCTAGCAGCTTTGAGTGTTCGCGCTAAAGTATCGTCAAATGGCGGATTTGCGCAGAAGAACATCGGTATACCCAACTTGTTTACAAGGGTATGTATAAAATTAAGAAGATTGTTCTCTCCCCCTGTTCTTTTTAAAGTAAGCCTTTGCATTTCATCGATAACAAGCATGCCTAAGAAGTTCACCTTAATTTTTTGCTCTATTTGTCTGGTTAATGCTCCTATAGTTGTTGCAGGTTTTGTTTTTCCCTCTTGGACAATATCGTCAATGCAAGAAAGTATTTCTTCACATAGGTCGCGTACACTTGAATTGTGAGGGCAATCAACTTTAATCCACACAATCTGGCGTTGATACTCCATTTTTTTGCCATTGTAATTGTTATGCATTATTACATTTGGGAAATAGTTAAGCACTTGCTCAAGCATGCTAGATTTGCCCACACCGCTATCGCCAACTAAGGTCAACCCTTCTGCTTTCGGTTCAAAATAACCTGTTTTAGGTTCAATTTTGGGTCGCTCATCGGATGCATAATGAAGATATTGTGCAGTTGATGGAGTAAATGGATTTCTTGCTGAATAACCATCTTTAATCGCAGTTTCTATAGCTCTGAAAACCTCAGCATAAAGTGGAAGCGGTTGGCGAAGCGCCTTTAAACGGATTGTATATTCAGCTCTAATCAATGGATCGGAGTTTTCTCGAATATGAGTATCAAGATCGGGGTAATTACTGAATTTATCCATTATCTCATCGGCACTTACTTTTCTAGGTAGTGCCTCTATCCATGGATTACCCCTGTATTCAGGAAGAATTGCTTCGTGGTAAGATGCTTGTTCTGTACGCACTGTTTACTTCCCTTTTGGTCTGCGAGGTAAAAACACTGTTTTCTTTTTCGCCGAATCAATTGCTACAGATTCAGGCGATAATGGTTCTGTAGGTCTGCTGTCATCAATCACATTACTCGTGTTATTAATTTCATTTTTTCTATTTTCGCGGATATTTTTAACGCGTTGGGAAAAGGGCGCTGGTTTTTCGGGAGTCGTAGCTTTTGCTGATTTTTCCTTTTCTTTACGCATCGTGCTGCTATCAATAGATTCTACAGTTATCGGTGTTTCAGCATCTTTCTGCTCACGCCAATCTTGGAATACTTCCACTTCATACATTGGCTTGCTCTCGAACATATTGCTTCGTGGGAGGAGATTACACTTAACAAAGTCATCATTTTTGTTGAACCTGACATACATATAATTTGTCGTATTTTCATTAATACGGGCATCAAGCTTCCAACTCCCGTTTGTCCTAGCAATTGCGGCCAAATTGTCCTTAATTACTCGTTCACAAGAGTAATAAAGTCCATTAAATTCAATGCCTCGCTCGGTCATTGTTGACTTCGCCGGCGGATACATCCGACTAATGACCTCACTCTCATTCGCAATTTGTAATGAATGTTTATGATTTAGAACATTTATTTTCCAAAAATTAATTGGGTTCGGTGTTAGATTATGTTTTATAAGTAGAGGACTCGATTCAGCCAATCTATCGTATTTTGATCTATTAAGCTCAAGGACAGCGTTTATAAGTAGTTTAGTGAAATCTTTAAGGGTATAAATCGCATCCTTTCGAGGATCTTTATCTCCGCGTACCACTTTGCCACCACGCGTTGTTCCTAATAGATCATGAATCAATTCCTTGTTGAGAAGCCCGAAGCGATTCTCTACAAATGACTTAAAATCAGGTCGATAGGGTGGTGATAATTGCAGTTCAGTTAAGGGGACAACAAGCTTTTGCGGCTGGAGGCCTATCATTTCTCCATTGTCACACATTAGTGTGAGTGGAATATGATGAATCGGCCAATCGCTATCTTGAATATCAATGCCAAACTCTTTGCAGTAAGACACTTTAGGTAGGAAAGCGTTAGCAAGTGCTTGACGGGCTGCTCTCCATGACGCATAGAACAAAGATACGTTTATTCCACATATTGCCCCGCTTGCTCTATCTACAATTGAGTAAATAGTAGGGCGACCGAGAATCAGATTTGGTGACCATTCTGAGACGATATGAGCATCAGCAACTGTTGCGTCAATTTCAAAACAATCTCCAGGTACTGACCACTTCGTGCTTGCGCTTCCCATCACCCCCCTTCGATTAAGCAAATAATCTCGCTCAGTGGTTGTCAATCTAATTGATTCTGCGTCACTAAAGAGTTTCCGCTTCCAATAACTTAACTGCCTCAAACTAGGCACGTAAGGAACGCTTCCTAGTGCATTTGCCATTTTTATTTCATCTGAATAGTAAGTTCGTAGCATCTCTTTGTAAGTATCTGAAAGAGGTTTGCCATGGGCTTTGAAATAATGTTTTTTGAGAATCTTACGGAACTTACTCTTATCAACATCTGTTACGATGAAATTATTTGTTCTCTCTACCGTTAGCGTTCTTGCTTTTTTGGGCGAACCTAAAGGTGTAGTCTTCACAATCTTTGTTTTACCAAGTCCTCCACAGGCACTATACGCAGGTAGAAGAGCATTTCGGGTTTGCCCATACTTGTAAAATTGTTTGAGTAATCGGTGGATCTTTCTCACACCTGCACCCACCTTGTCAGCGTGGCGACCAACACTATTTACTCGCCTAACCGTAGACAGCTTAATAAGAAGATCTTGATCATCAACTAACTCTTTGATTAACGCATAGTTTTCATCCCTGATTTTAATATGTTGCTCACTAATTTCTGAGTCATCCTTCAACATATATACAGGTAATTTGAAACTGCCTTTGAAAATGTAATGCTCACTTATGGCATGTTTGAAGGCATCGAAATCGACCAAAATAGGCCGTTTTTCCTTTTTAGAATCATTAATAGGATACATGATAGTAAAATTATGGGCTTCGTCTGCTAACAATATTCGCCATAAGCCAGACTCGACACCATCAAAGCTTTTTATGTCCCAAATGCTATTCCTAAGAATTTCCAAGCGCGACACCTTGATTAAAATCAGCTTTCGAATAAATTTCAATAATATCATCACGCTCTAATTGGTTAGATAAATTGACGCTTATATATTTATAACCAATTAAGCTTCTTAATAGCTCTAACGCATTTTCAGGTTTAATCTCCAAATGCTTCATAAAGTCATTGCAAATATCTTTAATAAACACCTTGCCTATCGGAATAAGCTGTAAACCTGCCGATATATAGTTATCTGAAAAGGTTGGTATATCTGAACGTATACTGTGAGTCGCCCATTTGATGTTTTTACTTTGAATAGCAGTATCTTGGCTACCAGTGTAATAGTGGAACTTAACACCCAATAGTTCCCACCAAAGGCGCTCTATTTCAATTTTTTCAATAACCCGAAGATCACCTGAGTCACCCTCAGGTTTAACTGAAAATGCTTCATAAACGATTGCGTTATTAATTTTTCGAGTCAGTAATAAATCGGTAGTGATTACTATGGGTTCTTTACTTACAGGATGTGCCGGATGTTTAATATCTAATGATTTAGCAATTTTTATTGATAAATTAATGGGGAGAAGAGGGAATTGCTCCCTAATATCGACAACCGAATCACTAAATTCAGCTAAATAAAACAACTCAGTTTCAATCAACGACATGAAATGATGCTTTCGCTTCGATTTAATACCTGGAATCTGAGAACGCACACCTTTAGATGTTACATCTTGAACTCTTAGCCACGGTTTATAAAATTCACCCTCACCAATCCCATATTTGTTTTTCAATGCTCGATTGTAGTCAGGAAATGTTTCTAACTTGCGTCTTGCCATAAAAAAGCCACGGCTAAATAATTAATGACTAATCGTAGAATAGAGTAAGCCAGATGAAAGGACAAACTTTATTGTATATATTAAGTAGTGTGGACAAACTTTATTGTCTATGGACAAACTTTATTGTCTGCCAACACAACTACACCACCTGCCCGGCTGCCCAGCCGCTGCTCCAAGCCCACTGGAAATTAAAGCCCCCTAACCAACCGGTTACATCTACCACTTCGCCTATAAAATAAAGGCCTTCTACGTTTTTAGCCATCATGGTTTTAGACGATAGCTCATTGGTGTTTACACCACCAATAGTAACTTCGGCGGTTCTGTAACCCTCGGTGCCGTTTGGTTTTATTTGCCAGTTTTCTAGCGTGTTAGCAATAGCCTCGCATTCGCTGTGGCTCAGCTGCTTCACCGGTACATTGCGCCATTGATGATATTCAATAAAGCTTTGTACCATGCGTTTGGGGAACACTTTGTTTAAACAGGTTGCCAGTAGGGCATCTGGCGTGTCGGTGCGCGCCGTATTAATAAGCGCCTGCGCATCTTCAGTTGGGAGCGTATTAATACTTAACGCATCGCCAGCTTCCCAATAGCTTGAGATTTGTAGCATGGCTGGGCCACTTAGGCCGCGATGTGTAAACAGCATAGCTTCACGGAATGAGGTGTCGTTGCATTGTGCATTTACGTCTATGGCAATGCCGCTGAGTTCGGCTAATACGTCTTTGTCTTTATCTTGCAGGGTGAAAGGTACTAGAGCTGCGCGAGTGGGTAGCACATTTAAGCCGAACTGCTCTGCCACTTTGTAACCAAATGGTGTTGCGCCTAGCTTCGGCATGCTTAAGCCGCCGGTGGCAATAACGAGTGACTCACATTGGTATTCACCCAAAGAAGTGTTAAGCGTGTAACCTGATTCGGTTTTTTCAACGCTTACAATGTCGCAGCGTGTGGTAATAGTTACCCCCGCTTTATCACACTCTTTTAGCAGGAGCTCTACAATATCTTTCGCGCTGTCGTCGCAAAATAGCTGGCCGAGTGTTTTTTCGTGATAGGCAATACCGTGCTCTGCTACCAATCCAATAAAATCCCATTGGGTGTAGCGGCTTAATGCCGA
Source organism: Alteromonas sp. K632G (assembly GCF_017653625.1). Classification (NCBI taxonomy): domain Bacteria; kingdom Pseudomonadati; phylum Pseudomonadota; class Gammaproteobacteria; order Alteromonadales; family Alteromonadaceae; genus Alteromonas; species Alteromonas sp. K632G. The sequence goes on along the minus strand of NZ_JAGGDM010000005.1, from coordinate 129,705 downwards.
CTTACAAAAGTGTGGGTTTTGCGATAGAAAGTTTTCAGGGCCAGCGTACATATTGGTGAAGTTACAGCGTCCGCCTCCAGACATAAGGATTTTACGACCTACTTTTTTGGCGTGATCGAGCACTTCTACACTGCGCCCACGGGCACCGGCTTGCGCTGCACAAAACAGCCCTGCTGCACCAGCACCAATCACAATTACATCACGCTGTTTCACACTACTCACCTTTAATTGCTGTACCTGACTTGGAATATCGTTCTAATTACCCTAACTGTCTAATAATAAGGCATAGGGCAAAAACGAGCTGAATTATACGTAAATGCTGGGGGGCTACAATGTGTGCCAGCAGTTTAATTTTAAACCACTGGTGTAGTGTATTGGTAGATAGGGGTTTTTAGTCTTCGAGTGCGAAAGTTTATGCTCGCGAAAACACCGCTAAAGGATGCGTAGTGATGAGTGCCATGTGTGCTCGCGCACCCGGTTTCATGGCGTTTTCGTGGCTTACACGTACCTTTAACTGGCTGCCGCTGTCTAGGGTTACGGCATAAAGGCGGCTTTCCCCCTCGTAACGTACCCAATCTACAGTGCCATTGGGGCATTCATGGTCTGCACGTAAACTTAAATCGTCAGGGCGCACTAACAAGTCTACCTTGCCGTTAGCACCATCTACTGATGTGCCAGGCACAGTGCCAATGTCAGTGGTAACGATGCCGTTATCGAAGGTACCTGGAATAAAGCTAGCTTCACCCATAAATCGAGCCACAAAACGGCTGGCGGGCTCTGAGTAACATGCTTCTGGGGTTGCAAGTTGCTCTAGTACGCCTTTATTTAATATCCCTACCCTGTCACCTACGCTTAAGGCTTCTTCTTGGTCGTGAGTTACCCAAATAGCAGGCACGCCTGCAGCTTTAAGGGCATCGCGAATTTCCCAACGAAGGCTGTCTTTTAAGGCAGCGTCTAGGTTTGATAGGGGTTCATCTAATAAAACAAATGCCGGCCCGTGTGCCAAGGTACGGGCTAGTGCAACACGTTGCTTTTGACCACCCGATAAACGAGCAGGCTTAGCATCACGAAAATCTTCAAGGCCAAGAAGCTTTAGCCAATGATCGGCAAGCTTAGTATCTTTTAAACGGAAGCAAACATTTTGCTGAACGGTCAAATGAGGGAACAGTGCGAAATCTTGAAACACCATGCCTACATTGCGTTTTTCAGGAGGCACCGTTTTCTTCGGCGTGGCGGTCCAGTTGCCAAGGGTCATTTGCCCTTCTGAAATAGGGATAAGGCCTGCTAATGCCTGTAAGATAGTGGTTTTACCGCAGCCTGTTGGGCCCACCAGCATGAGAATTTCGTCTGAACCTAATTCTAGGTTGAGCTTATTCACTACACGGGTAGCACCATAATTAACTGACAACTCACTCACTTTAAGCATTAACTACGATCATCCTCGGAAACGGTAAACTGGGCCCGGCGTTCGCCAGAAAGCATTAATATTAATCCAAAGCCCGATAACAATACCAGCAATAACCCCGGTACAGCAGCACGGCCGAAGTAACCTGCTTCGTACACACGCCACATGTAGGTGGCTAAGGTTTCAAACCCCGTTGGCCCCAACATTAGGGTGGCAGGTAATTCTCGCATGGCTTCTAAAAACACCAAAGCGGCACCGGCTATCATGCCCCTTAAGGTAAGTGGCAACGTAATGCGCATAAATGCTTCGCGAGGGCTAGCCCCTAACACTCGTGCTGCTTTCACTAATCCGGTATCTAAATTCTCTGCGGTACTACGCACACTGCCTACGGCAAGGGGTATAAAGCGTAGAACATACGCCATCACCAATAAACCCAAGGTTTGATACAAATAAGGTAATTGAAGGCCAACGTAAACCAATGCAGTACCCATCACGATGCCAGGTACGCCAAAACCAAAATAAGTAATGCGTTCCATTAAACGTCCAGCTTTGCCTGCAATAGCCGCGTGGGCAACGGGTATAGCCAAAATAACAGCCACAATAGCAGCTAGGAAAGACGCATAAGCCGAATTCCACGCATAACTAAATTCAAACCCACCGGTACCTTCCCGTATTAGCCACAGAGTGAATACCGCAAGAGGCAATACAATAGCCAGCAACAATATAGGCATTGCCGCTAATAACATAAGGTTACGTTGCCAACGGGCTGGCCATAAACTTAAATGCCTGCCGGGGCGTTCTTTGGCGCCGCCAATACGACTTTCAATGAATAAGATCAACCCTACAATCACCATTAACTGCAAGCTCAGCATGGCAGCTTGGCTTAAGCCAAAGGCATTGTATTCGACAAAAATAACGCGGGTGAAGGTGTCTAATCCCATGATGGCAGGCGTACCAAAGTCAGACAGTGCATAAAGTGCGGCTAATAAAGCACCGGCTGCAATACTGGTGGCTACACGAGGTAATACCACGCGCCACAAACTTTTATACAAAGATACACCAAGGGTGCGGGCCGCATTGATTAGGCTGGCATCAAGGCTAAGTAACGACGCCCGTGTGGTCATCATCACAAAGGGGTAGGTGTACAACGACATCACCAAGGCCGAGCCCCACAAACCATCAATACTGGGGGTGGTAATTCCTAATACGTTTTCTATTTCGCCGCCACGGCCAAAAGAAAAGTACATGGCGAACGCACCGATATAGCTGGGTAAGGCTAAGGGCGCAGCTAAAAGAATTAGCCAAAATCGTTTGAACGGCATTTGCACGTAAGCAGTAAAGAGCGCTAGAGGCACACCTATAAGTACCGAGCCAATAATAGTCAGCACCATAAGTGATACGGTGTTGCCGAGTACGCGCAAGTTGTGGGTGTCGAAAATTTCTGCGCTATCTGATGCTAACGAAAATAAAACGCCTACTGGCAACAATGCCATTAACGCGATAATTAGAGCCAGCGGGTACGACTTTGGCCAGTTGCTCACAGCACCCCGACTTTTCGCATAAGGTTAAGCGTGGGGCGTAAATCTGCTAGTTTTCTGAGATCCATATCGGGTGGCGATATTTCAGATAATGCAGGTAAGCCTTGCGGCGGTGTAACACCTTGTACCAACGGAATTTCGTACGCTTCGCTTGCCAAATACCCTTGTACTTCGCGGCTCAGTAAATAGCGGATAAAGTTAACAGGTAAATCACCTTCGCTTAATGCCACAATACCCGAAGCATTGACTAAACAGCCTGCATCGTTTTGCGTATAGGCAAGGGCAACATTAGCGTTTGGCTTACCGGCTTTTAAGCGCAACGTGTAGTAATGGTTAGCAAAGCCCATATCCACTTCGCCCCGTTCAACGCCCATGACTACGCCAAGTTCGCCTGCGTATTTTTTCGCTTTGCTATTAACGCCTTTAAGCCAATCGGCCGTGGCCTTTTCACCTTCTAAAATGCGCATAGCGGTAACGAATGACTGGAATGAGGCATAAGCCGGAGCCCAACCCAACGCTAAATCACTATCAGCTAAGGCCATTACGCTATCTGGGATTTGATCGGGGGTTACCCGCTCTGTGTTATACGGCAATGTACGAATACGGCCGGTAACGGGTGTCCAGCTAGGATATTGGAAACCGTCTTTCAATTGCGTGGTTAAGTCGGTAGGTAACGGCTTCGCTAAACCTGAATCGGTTACCATGCCAATACTGCCGGTATCTACCGCCCAAAATAAATCGGCGCGCTTCACCCCTGCTTTTGCTTCTGCAGCAAGGGTATTGGCTAACGCGGCTGAAGCGCCGCGTCTAATTTTTAGGTTAAGCTGTGGATTACGTTTTTTAATGGCATCGAGCACATTTTCATACAAACCACCTTCGCCACGCCCTAAATAAAGGGTGAGATCACCTTCCAACTTAGGAAGGGATTCTACCGACACACTTGCAATGGTGTTGGCAAAGCTCAAACTGCTGATAGGTAAACTACCTAACGCACCTGCGGCGGCTAAACCTTGTAAAAATGTTCTACGTTGCATTTGAAAAAACTATTCCTTAGAAAACGTCTTTACGACTTTTTTCTGCTTCTACTAACAAGGAACGAGCGCGATCTAATTTCGTTTGCATAGTTTCCACTACACCACGAACCGCCTCTACGCCTTTACCGCCAGTAATTGCTTGTGGAAGGGTTACGTTAAAGTCTTTTTCTAAGTCTTCAACTAGGTCGGCGTCTAATTCAATTAGCGCCCCTTCTACCCCTTCAAAGCGTTGTAAGTAAGTATCGTGAACCAAGGTGGTGGCAACTTCAGTCAGTTGCTCTGCCGATTTAGCCACTACGCGATCTAAACGCTTTTTAATATCGTCAATAACTTCAGGCGCGGTGGTTGGTTCAACTTCAGTGGTTTGTACTTTGGCAACCAAACCCTGCTTTTGATATTGTGACGCAAGTTTAACTGCGCCTAACGCTTGCCACAAGGCTTGATTAAGTTTGGTTTGCTCTGCGCGAACGTCTTCTACAGATTTGCCGTTTTCGATACCCATTTTAATGCCATAGATACCCTGCCATATAGACGCATAAACAGGTACGTACTGAGTTTCAATCGCAGAATGAAAATCGACTTCTTCCCAATATTCAATTAACACGTCTGTGTCCACGTTTTTGCTGTCTTTTTCGTACGCATCAACAACACTGCCGAATTTTTCTTCTAACCAGTGCACTTCTTCTGTGTACTCACCAATATGAGCTTGAAGATTGTTTACATGTTCGCTGATTACACCATTTGCAAAGGCGCTGCTTGTGCCCAATGATAAGGTCACTGCTAATACTAATACCGAGGCACTTAGCTTCTTGATTGTTGTTGTCATCACTTTTCCTAGTACGCTTTTAATTATGCAAATGATACTTATTATCATTAATTAAGTAAAGGTAACTCGACGTATGATTATGACATACTTTCGCATTACCAAATTGACATTGAAGTCAGTAACTACGGTGTTTGCACCGAAAGTTGCGTTTAGCAATTCATCGTATAACCGCTATTCACTGGCTGTTTGCGACATAGTTATATTACATTTTAACGACACTATGCGATCAACTTTATTCAGGCTAGGCAATCGTAAAAATCTATCTATAATTTTATGACGTTTACAAACTTAGGCTTGCTAACTGGGTTTGGGTGGTAATTTTTACGATCAAAAAAAAGCCTGAGCATTACGTCACAGTATGCTCAGGCCTTTCAATAGGTTTAGTGCTTAGTATTGAATTTGCTGTTACAAGCTTTTTAGCATGCTCTCGGCATCACTGACTTCAAAGCGACCAGGATCTTCTACACTGATTTTTTTCACTACGCAGTCTTCAACTAACATGGCGTAACGCATTGAGCGCAAGCCACCAAAGTCGCTGGTATTCATGTCTAAACCAATTTGCTTAGTGAAATGACCGTTGCCGTCTGCCAGCATCATAATCTCTTCAGCGTTATTCGCTTTTCCCCATGCGTCCATCACGAACGCATCGTTAACCGATAAGCAAATAACCGTATCTACGCCTTTAGCTTTAATTTTATCTGTCAATGCTACATAGCCCGGTAGATGTGCTTGAGAACAGGTTGGCGTAAACGCGCCAGGCACTGCAAACACTACTACACGCTTGTCGTTAAAAAGCTCGGCAGTGCCGGGGTTTGTCATCTCACCGTTTACTAAAAGGCTGAAATCCACCTCGGGCAAGGTGCTACCAACTTCTATCATGCTGCTCTCCTAGGATTTTTGACGTAAATACACATCGAATCTATGTTTTTTACTTTCTATTGCCATTGATGGATTATTTCCCGCTAACACTTCTGCACTATTAGGGCGTTTTACCACTACTCTAGACGACGTTAATGCCAACGCAGGCGCGAGTAACGCGTCGGCGTCGGGGTCGTGTCCAAGCAATTGTTGAAACAATCGCATTTCCTTCTTCACCAAGGCTGATTTCTTTTTATGCGGAAACATAGGGTCTAAGTAAATCGCATCTACGTTTTCACCATTCCAGTATTGCATTACATCGGCACTATTTCCATGTTGTAGTGCTAATCGTTCTGCAAGTTCTGGGAAGCGCTGTTGTAAACGTCGAATACCATCTTCAAGCAACGCGGCTACAATGGGTGAACGCTCTATCATAGTGACCTTGCAGCCTACGCTAACTAACACAAATGCATCTCTGCCTAAACCCGGCGTAGCATCTACTACGTGCCAAGGTGTTGCACCTTTAAGTACATCACCTTTCAACCCCACCGCTTTTACAATAGGCTCTTTTCTACCGCCGCCATGGGCTTTGCGATATAAGCTAGCCGGGGAAGCAAAATCAACTTCAACAGGCAGTGTTTTCTTTTCGCTCGCATCAGCAAGCCCAAGTACATCGTGACTGACTTGCAGATAAAATCCTTCAACGGGCTTTTCTTCAATCGCAAAACCCCAGTTTTTACTGATCGTTAGCGCGAGGGCTTTGTCGCTTTCAAAGTGGGTATCGCCTTCGGTGCTAGCAATCACAAGAGGCAAAGTATTAAGCATGGCCATATTGCTCCTTGTGCCCTATCCAGCGGTTGATAATGGCTTGTGCATGGGAAGGATATTGCTCCCATAAGGTATAGGCAATTTCTTGTACTTTGGGAATAAGCGCGGCGTCTCGCACTAAGTCGGCAATTTTAAGTTCCGCCATACCGGTTTGACGAGTACCCATAAATTCTCCTGGCCCACGAATTTCTAAGTCTCGTTGGGCAATATAAAACCCATCGTTAGATTCTCGCAGCACAGTTAATCGCTGAGTAGCCGTTTTAGACAAAGGGCTTTGGTACATAAGTACGCATTGGCTTTCTACCGCCCCACGCCCTACTCGCCCGCGAAGTTGGTGTAGCTGAGCTAAACCTAATCGTTCGGGGTTTTCAATAATCATAATACTGGCATTGGGTACATCTACCCCAACCTCAATAACGGTTGTAGCCACCAGTAAATCGAGCTCACCGGCTTTAAAATCAGCCATTACTTGTAGTTTTTCAGCTGGCTTTAGGCGCCCGTGCACTAAACCTACGTTAAGTTCAGGTAGTGCTGTGCGAAGGATAACCGCAGCATCTTCAGCGGCTTGGCATTCCAACACTTCCGATTCATCAATAAGGGTACAAACCCAATAGGCTTGCCTACCGTTTTCTTTGCAGGCTGTGCGAACACGCTCAATAACATCCCCTCGCCTGCTATCCGGCAATACCACTGTGGTCACAGGGGTTCTTCCCGGAGGTAATTCATCGATTACTGAGGTATCTAGGTCGGCATAGGCAGTCATGGCCAGCGTTCGAGGTATAGGGGTGGCCGTCATAATTAACTGGTGCGGGTATCGCCCCTGCTGTTCGCCTTTATCTCGAAGCGCAAGGCGTTGATGTACACCAAATCTGTGCTGCTCATCCACAATCACTAACGCGAGTTGTTGGTAGTTTACGCTTTCTTGAAAAATCGCGTGGGTGCCCACCAACATTTGTACATCGCCACTTTCAAGCCGCGCTAACACTTCGGTGCGGGCTTTGCCTTTAAGCTTACCGGCTAGCCACCCAATCTCTATCCCCAGCGGTGCAAACCATTCTCGAAAGTTGTTCGCATGCTGTTCGGCAAGTAATTCGGTGGGAGCCATAAGCGCAACCTGATGCCCAGCCCCAATAGCAGATAGCGCCGCAAGAGCGGCCACTAAGGTTTTCCCTGAGCCTACGTCGCCTTGCACTAAGCGCATCATGGGCCTGGGGTGTTGCATATCTTGCTGAATATCGGCCACTACCCGCTGCTGTGCCCCTGTGGGAGAAAACGGTAATTGGGCCAACATTTTTTCAATAAGAGGCTTGTCGACCTTAATGCTAATACCAGGCTGCGCATCTGAAAGCTTACGAACTTTTAATACACTTAAATGGTGTGACAAAAGCTCTTCTAAAATTAATCGATACTGAGCAGGGTGAAGCCCTTCTTCCATTTCATGCACATCGGTATCGGGGGCTGGCCGATGTACCGCATGCAATGCTTCGTTTAGGCTTATCTGGTCGCTGTACATACCTTCAGGCAGTAAGTCGGCCAGTGCGCCTTTATCTAACATTTTAAGCGCTTGGTCGGTTAAATTTCGCAGGGTGAGTTGCTTTACCCCTTCGGTGGTGGGGTAAACCGGCGTTAAAGATTCTGCTTCTAGCGGTGCGTCTTCATCGATTAATTTGAATTCGGGGTGCATCATTTCAATGCCCCACTTACCGGTGCGAACTTCACCAAAACATCGTATTAGGTTGCCCGGTGTCATCATCGTGCGCTGCACTGCGCCAAAGTGAAAAAAGCGTAAAGTAATAGTGCCTGTACCATCGCTTAGCTTCACCACTAACATGCGTTTTTTGCCGTATTGGATGTCGGCGCTTTTCACTTCGCCCTGCACACTAACATGAGTAAACGGACGGCACTCTGCCACACTGTAAACCCGTGTTCTGTCTTCATAACGCAGCGGCAAGTGAAACAGCACGTCTTGTAAGGTAAATAAGCCAATTTTAGCCAGCTTTTCGGCCACTTTAGCGCCTACCCCTTTTAGGGCGGTGATGGGCGTGGTGGCAAGAGTTTGCATTTGACCGACATTCCTTAAAACAAGCGTATGATTTCATTAGGGTAATGAAAGCAATCATTTATTAGAAACGAAGTGTAATAGATTGCGAGAAGCTTGGCGAGTACGGTTTAAGGCCAGTATGACAGGTCTACGAGTCTGGCTGGGCTAGGCGCGCGTAGTCACTGCCTCGTCATTGTCAGATAGGGCGTGTAACGCTTCAGGCGTTAGCTGCATTTGCTTCCACCAACTTGCTGGTGCATCAATGCGGCCAATGTCGTCAATCGCAGGATATGGAACCCCTTTCGTCTTACTTAGAGCGCACAGTCTGGGGTAACCTCTTTCGAACAAGAGTTTTTGGCATTCTTCTTCGGGTAAGTGTTCAACATCGTACATGCCGGCTAGTTCCCGCTGACGCTGTGCTTCATAAAGCACTAACGCTGCCGCAACCGACACATTCAACGACTGCACCATGCCCGCCATAGGAATGATGATATCTTGATCGGCCATAGCAATGGCTTCATCGGTAGCGCCGTAGCGTTCTTGACCAAAAATAATCGCGGTAGGTTTGGTGTAATCCACCTCACGAAAGCCCACGGCAGTATCAGACAAATGAGTGACTAACACTTGCATACCCTGCTGCTTCAGTGCGCCTATAGCGTTTCCTAAACTGTCGTGATTAGTTTGGCGAACCCATTGCTGGCTGCCCATGGCGGTGTCGCCACGAAACTGATATTTCTCTTCCCACACGGTATGCACGCGGTGAATGCCAATGGCATCACAAGTACGGACTACCGCCGATACATTGTGGGGTTTGTGTACATTTTCAAGGCAAACCGTAAGGTCAGTTTGCCTTTTTGCCAACGCACTTCGAATGCGAAGGTAGCGCTCTGGCGACATGGCTTACTCCGGCAATTCCATCACGCCGTCGATTTCAATTTGTGCGCCTTTAGGCAATGCAGACACTTGCACTGCAGCACGGGCTGGATATGGTTTGGTAAAGTAACGGCTCATAATTTCATTTACCGTCGCAAAGTGACTTAAATCGATAAGAAAGATGTTCACTTTTACCAAGTCGTTGGTGGTGCCACCCGCGGCATCACACACCGCTTTTAAGTTTTCAAAAACCTGTACCGCTTGTTCAGCAAAGTCTTCTGAAACCATTTCCATGGTCTCTGCCACTAAAGGAATTTGGCCTGAAAGATATACTGTTGTGCCAGCCTTAACGGCTTGACTGTAAGTACCAATAGCGGCAGGTGCCTTATCGGTCTGAATAATAGACTTAGACATAATGGATCCTAAAAATTTTTAAAAAGTTAGTGTCTGGACTGACTATGACGTGACACTTTCTGAACCTCTGGCATGGTGCGGATTTTTTTCATCACTCTTGCCAAATGTACGCGATTTTGCGTGGTAATTTCGATGTCGATAAAGTAGATATTACTCTCTTTTTCTTCTGTTTGCAGTCCAATAATATTGGAATCGCAACCAGAAATTGTGTTCGTTAGGGTAGCAAGGGTTCCCTGATGATTAAACAGTTCAATTCGCAGCGAGGCTTTAAATTCACCTTGAGGTTCATCGTCCCAACGCATTGGTAATACGCGCTGAGGCTCTTCTTTTGAAAGCTTGCGAATGTTGTTGCAACCAATTTGGTGAATCGTCATACCACGGCCAGGGCTTAATACCGCCACAATTTCATCGTCAGGGATAGGGTGACAACAACGGGCATAATGCACCAATAATCCTTCGGTACCGCGGATAGCCACGTTACCTTTTTTCTCTGGTAAATCTGTGTTCTCACCTAACAATCGGCGGGCAACAATAGCGCTTAGCTCGTTACCTAAGCCTATATCTATAAGTAAAGAATCAAAGTCGTCATGCTTAGTTTCAGCCACTACCCGTTCAATATCGGCCTCTGGAATATCGTCCAGCTTCACTTCACCTAATGCATGGCGCAGTAAGCGATTACCCATGTTCACTGCTTCTTGCGAATGCTGTTTACGCAAATATTGGCGAATGCGGGTGCGTGCGCGAGCACTTACTACGAAGTTCAGCCAATTAGCATTGGGCTTAGCTTTAGGTGAGGTAATAATCTCTACGGTTTGGCCATTTTGTAGTGGCTTACTTAAGCTGTAGTTTCTACGCTCTACTCGAACCCCAACGCAGGTGTTACCAATATCTGAATGCACCGCGTAGGCGAAGTCTACAGCCGTAGCGCCCATGGGCAGCTCAATAATGCGGCCATCTGGGGTAAACACGTATATTTCTTCTGGGAATAAATCGGTTTTAACCGATTCAATAAATTCGAAGGATGAACTGGCTGATTGTTGAAGCTCAAGTAACGACTGCATCCACTTACGCGCTCTGAGTTGCGCAGTAGTGCCGTTGTCGCCAGGCTCTTTATAAAGCCAATGCGCGGCAACCCCTTTATCTGCCATTTGATCCATTTCTTGGGTACGAATTTGTATTTCTACCGGAATACCATGGGGGCCAATAAGCGAGGTGTGCAACGACTGATAGCCATTGGTACGGGGAATGGCAATGTAATCTTTAAAGCGATTTTCAATTGGCTTATACAAGCTATGCATAGCCCCTAACGAGCGATAACAATTATCGACTGAATCGACCACAATACGAAACGCGTAAATGTCCATCACTTCGTTGAACATGAGTTCTTTGTTACGCATTTTGCGGTAAATAGAGTACAGATGCTTTTCGCGGCCCAGCACGTCCGACTCAATTTTATAAGCCGTTAAGCGAGTGCTAAGTTCTTCACGAATATTTTCAATAATTTCTTTACGGTTACCGCGTGCTTGGCGAACCGCTGATTTCAGTGCGCGATGGCGCATAGGGTACATGGCAAGAAAACCTAAGTCTTCTAGCTCATTTTTAATATCGTGAATACCTAAGCGATGGGCAATAGGTGCATAAATTTCAAGGGTTTCAAGAGCAATACGACGGCGTTTGTCAGGGCGAAGCGAACCGAGTGTACGCATATTGTGGGTACGGTCAGCTAGCTTAATCAGAATAACCCGGATGTCTTGCACCATGGCCATCATCATTTTACGGAAGTTTTCAGCCTGTGCTTCTTGCTTACTGCTAAAAGCAATTTTATCTAGCTTACTTACCCCTTCCACCAGCTCAGCAACGGTTTCACCGAAAGCTTCAGCAAGATCTTCCTGGCTGTAATGGGTATCTTCAATCACGTCGTGTAGCAAAGCTGCCATGAGAGTTTCATGGTCTAAATGCATGTCGGCAAGAATACTGGCAACAGCAACAGGGTGCGTAATATAAGGGTCGCCACTTGAGCGCATTTGTCCATCGTGGGCTTCTTGAGCCAACACAAACGCCTCTTGTACCAGCTGAACTCGGTCAGCAGGCAAGTACTTTATTACTTTCTGTTTTAAGCCTTCAAACAAATACACGGACTAGTGCGACTCCTGATTAACGTTACAACCTTTAGAATACGTAGAATTGAGCCTTTAGCCAATACCCAAAAAGCAAAGCGCCAGTGCTTTTTTCAAAGCACTGGCGCTTAAACATACAATAGTTACCCTGCTGGTGTAACTATTGATCAGAAAGAATGTTTGCTACTGACGAAAATTCAGCGTGTTCTTGTTGTTCTTGATCACGCAAATCGTCTTGTTCTAATGTGCTAGCAGTTACCAAACCTTCTTCGATTTCACGAAGTGCAGTTACGGTAGGCTTATCGTTTTGCACATCAACCATTGGAGTTTTACCTTCGGTGGCAATTTGGCGTGCACGACGAGCCGCTACCAAAACCAAATCAAAGCGGTTACCAATTTTATCTACGGCATCTTCAACTGTTACGCGGGCCATGTATTTCTCCGAAAATTAGGTTGATCAAGTAATTCAAAAAACGGCCGCGTAGTATACACCTTTGTAGAGTGCGATCCTAGCGGTTTGTTTGAAATTAAAACAATATAAATATTAAGCAGATCCGAGCAATTCGTCCAATAAAGGCTGATAACGCATTTGTTGTTTCATTGTTCGTAAACGCTGTGAAATCACAATCGCTTCTAAATCGTTAAGCGCGGTCGCAAAATCATCGTTAACAATAACGTGGCTGAACTCACTAAAATGGGACATTTCTGCCACGGCTTCTTTCATTCTACCGGCAATCACTTCATCGCTATCTTGACCACGATTGGTTAAACGTTGCTCTAGCACCTCGATTGAAGGAGGCAAAATGAAAATACCGCAGGTATCTGGCATGAGCTTTTGCACCTGACGTGCGCCTTGCCAATCAATATCTAGAAATACATCTATACCACGGTGCAAGGTTTGTTCAATGGTTACCCGTGAAGTGCCGTAGTAATTACCGAACACTTCAGCCCATTCAAAGAAAACGCCTTGTTCAATTAACGCTTCAAATTGTTCACGGCTGACGAAATGATAATGCTGCCCATCCACTTCCCCCGGACGAGGTTTACGGGTAGTGTGGGACACTGACACTTCCATTGCATTATCGCTATTAGACGCGTACTTTTCCATTAGCGCCTTTATAAGGCTGGATTTTCCTGCGCCTGATGGCGCTGCAAGTATAAATAAGTTTCCGAGTAATGATGCCATGAAAGTATTAAATATATCTTAAAATATGGTGATTTCGTGGAGCAATGATAGCATATTGAACCGTTAAGCCGTAGTAGCAATCGTTTCGAACACATACTCACATTGCCTACGCGTGTACCTTTAACAAAGCAATGCATTTACCGTTAGCTTAAATTCGGCGCTGTTTTAGGGAAAGACAAAAAGTACGACACATAAACATGGAGCAACAACTTTGCCTTACGTTGAACACAACCCCAGCTCTACGCCAAACGCCTGTGTGATTTGGCTTCATGGTTTAGGCGACTCGGGTCATGGCTTTGCGCCTATCGTGCCTGAGTTAAAGCTACCCGATAGTATGTCGGTAAAATTTATTTTTCCTCATGCTCCAGAGCGCCCAGTTACCATTAATGGTGGTATGCGGATGCGTGCTTGGTATGACATAAAGTCACTCGATTTTAATAGCCGTGCAGACTTAAGTGGTGTGCTTGAGTCTGCCGCTCATGTAGAAACACTTATCCAAGAGCAAGTCGACAAAGGCATTCCTACCGATAGGATTGTATTAGCAGGCTTCTCACAAGGGGGGGTTATTGCACTTCACCTTGCGCCTCGCTTTAAGCATAAGTTGGCTGGTGTTATGGCACTTTCCACTTATATGTGTGAACCAAGTTTGTTGGCACAAGAAGCTACCGACGTAAATCGAGACATACCCATCATGATGGCTCATGGCGAACAAGATGAAGTCGTGCCTATTTTTATGGGTAATGCGGCTTATAAAACGTTAACCGATAACGGCTTTAACGCCACTTGGCAAACCTATACCATGCAGCACAACGTCTGTATGCAAGAAATCAGTGATATTTCAGCGTGGCTTCAAAAGGTACTTGCTTAGGCTTTTTGGGTTAGGTTCTTTTACTAAGCGCCTTAGGCTACATCGTCTCGCTAGTACAGCGCTACTAAATAGCAGGTTTATTCGCTCAGTGAGTTAGCACTACATAACACGGTTTCTGCCAGCACCTTTCGCTTCGTAAAGGTGCTCGTCGGCCAGTTTAATCGCATCATTGATGTTGATGTCAGTGAGTGCTGTCGCCACCCCAAAACTGGCTGTGATCGGATGGTGAATATTGCCTTCTATGAAAGGTGACTTTTCAATCTCCACACGAATTTTTTCAGCCAACTTCACTGCCACACTCAAGCTTGTTTTGGGGTAAAGAATTAGAAATTCCTCTCCCCCGGTTCGTGACACAACATCGGTGGATCTAATCGCTTTTTTCATTAGTGTAGCAAGCTTAATTAGTACTCTGTCTCCTACATCATGACCGTAGTTATCGTTTATTTTTTTAAAATAATCGATATCCACCACCACAACACTTAAAGGAAAGTAATCCGCTGGGTTTTTAATTGCGCGTTCAAAATAAACCGATTCCAGAAAACGCCGGTTTGGTACTTTCGTTAACGGGTCAGAGTTAGCTTGGCGAAGCTTCTCTAAATTATCGGTCATCATCTCTTTTCTGCTTTTGTGCCAAAAGTATTCAGAAATAAACGCAACCACAATGAAACAGCCAAGCGCTATTAAGAAGCGAGAGACATCCTCACCACGATAGTTCGCGGGAATGGATTCTTGGTTGTAAACGATAAAGGCTAATACGACTACTGTACCCGTGACGTAAAAAATAGCAGCTCTAAAACGCACAATAATAATTTGAATCAAAATGATCGGGTACACGAAGTGCAGCCCAGTGTTATTGTAGCCGCCGGTAATGGTGAGCACAGCCACCATTACCGCAACGACAAACCCCGCTATATAGTAAAAAATATTACTGTTTTTAAAAATATGCGACAACGCGGCATTAACAAAAACTGAAAACGAAAAAAAACCTAACCAAAACGCAAGATAGTGATCACCCCGCGCTAAATTTTGAACCGCAAGCGCGGCCATAATAAAACCGCCAATATACGAAATAAAATACAGCGTTAATCGGCGTCGTTTCGCTTCGGCATTATTTAAGTGTGTATTTTCGAGAAATTCACGTAATGAAGCACTGTCCATATAACAGAGGGCTTATCGTTATATTATGATTGCATTAGTCATAGTCACTCTACGTACAATTTCGCAACTGTAAACCTGTGCGCAAGTTAAAGATTTAAGTACAATGTATTTATAGTCGAACAAAAGCCTCAAGCAAAAGCCGTCAGGTTGCTTTAGGTTCTATGCCTTAATCAAGGCCCTAGACAGGATATTAATGATGCAAGCAGCCCCCAAGAGAACAATTCGTATCGCCACTCGCAAAAGCGCGCTGGCGCTGTGGCAAGCAGAATACGTGAAAGCGAAACTGTTAGAGCATCACGATGGGATAGCGGTTGAGTTGGTGCCTATGAGCACTCAGGGCGATAGAATACTTGATACGCCGCTGGCGAAAATTGGTGGTAAAGGCTTGTTTATAAAAGAGCTTGAAGTCGCCATGTTAGAAGGCAGAGCCGATATTGCCGTGCATTCAATGAAAGATGTACCGGTTGAATTCCCAGAAGGCTTTGGCCTTCACGCTATTTGCGAACGCGAAAACCCATTTGATGCCTTTGTTTCAAATCACTTCGATAATTTAGACGCGTTACCAGAAGGTGCTGTGGTGGGTACCTCGAGCCTTCGCCGCCAATGCCAAATTCGTAAGCATCGCCCAGATCTGAAAATTAAAGACTTACGCGGCAATGTGAATACCCGCCTCGCCAAACTAGATGCGGGCGAATACGATGCCATCATTCTTGCCTCGGCGGGCCTCATACGTTTGGGCATGGAAGAGCGCATTAAAACGGGCTTACCGGCTTCGGTATCACTTCCTGCCGTTGGGCAAGGTGCTGTAGGTATTGAGTGTCGCAATGACGATGCCGAGCTTATTGCGTTACTTCAAGCGCTGAACCATGGTGAAACTCAAACCCGAGTGAGCGCAGAGCGTGCTATGAATGAACGCTTAGAAGGCGGTTGCCAAGTACCTATTGGTAGTTTTGCTACCCTTGACGGAGACAGCATAACCTTAACCGGCATGGTGGGACAGCCAGATGGCTCAACCTTATTGTTCGCTTCTGCAACAGGCCCTACAAAAAATGCGAAGAGTATTGGCGTAGAAGTCGCCGAGGCATTGCTTGAACAAGGTGCAGGGGAAATTCTTAGCGCATTGTATGACTAATGTATGTTAACGCTAACATATGCGGTTGCTGACTTATGCTATTAATTACCCGCCCGCTTCCTAAGTTACAGGCAAGTGCAGATGCTTTCGAACAGGCGGGTATTGATACAATAGGCGTTGCTACATCAGATATTCAAAGCATCCCTAGTAAGGCAGGCAAGCTACAACAGTTTTTGTTGGGCTCGCCCAGCATTAATATTATTATTGTTACTAGCATTTATGCCGTGCCAGCAGCACTTCACGCACTTAATCAAGCCTCTTTTTTATCTGCGCCCCCTACGTTAATAGCGGTTGGCGATGCCACGGCTAACGCATTACACAGCACTAATTTACCTTTAAAAATCGTCACCCCTTCGCTACATACGTCCGAAGGTATACTGGTCATGCAGCAACTTAATGAGGCAAACTGTACACAAGTCGTTATTATAAAGGGCGAAGGTGGTAGAGATACGCTTTCTCACGTTTTGGGCGAGAGAGGCATATCGGTTACCGAGTTTTGTGTTTATAAAAGAGAACCACTTACAAACCCAATTTACACAAAGCGCTGGAAAATTGGCGATGTTAGCGGCATTATCGCTACAAGCGAGAATTTAGCAAAGCAACTTATTTCTACTCATAGTAGACAAATATTAGCGTTGCCCTGGTTAACGGTAAGTGAACGAGTTGCAACGAGTTTACGTAATCTTGGGATAGCACGCGTTTCGGTGTGCAACCGCGCCACCGATCAGGCATTAATTGCCTGGGTAAAGGAAAATTGGGAGTATTAAATGTCTGACAAGAATGAGAAGGACCCTCAAAACGGGGAATTGGTAAGCGTGGAATCATCATCAAGTACGACATCAGAAGCGACGTCAGCGAACACGGCTTCCGCTAGCGATACCGTATCACCTAAAGCTTCATCTAAAAGCACACCACAAAAAACGAAAAAATCGTCGGGAACCAAGCTTCTATGGTTTGTGGTTATTATTATTTTCCTTTTAGTTCTAGGCATTATTGGTGCTGGTTACTGGTACTACACCCAACAACAAGGCAGCAGCGATTCCCTTGCCAAAGCCCAACAGGCAAATACAGCGCAAGTCAACGACATGCTTGCCGATCGTAAGCAGACAGCAGACGCATTGCGTACGCTAAATAGGCAAAACGATGAATTGAAAGAGACGCTTAATGCACTGCAACAACAAAACAGTGCGTTAGTGCAACAAGCAGAAGCAACCCAGCAACAACTCAATAGCATGGAAGGTCAGCGCCCTGCCGATTGGCTTATTGCCGAGGCTGATTATTTGGTTCGCATGGCAGGTAGAAAATTGTGGTTGGAAAACGATGTTCGTACAGCAACCTTGTTATTAGTGAACGCAGATAAGCGATTGAAATCACTAGCCGACCCTTCGGTGTTGCCGGTTCGCGCTAAACTTGCTGAAGACATTCAAACCCTTCAGCAAATGAACCCAGTATCACAAAGTTCAGTGGCGCTTGCCCTCACCGGCATGTTGGCGCAAATCGATAAGTTACCGTTAGATACCTTTGAAAAACCAGTAGACGCAAATGCTGATAGCAACGAACTGTCTGAATCGGCGGACGACTGGAAAGAGAACCTTGCGAAAGTATGGCACTCCATTGTCGATGGTTTCTTAACCGTGAAAAGCTTAGAGGGTCCGGTTGAACCTGTGATGTCGCTGCAAGCTCAATTTTTAGTGAAAGAGCAGCTTCGCTTACAATTAATGCACGCTCAGTCTGCTGCACTTAAAGCGGACTCAGGTCTGTATGAGCAATCTTTGCTTTACGCTAAAACCATGCTTGAAGAGCATTACGATGTAGAAAAGAGCCAAGTTACTGGTTTTATCTCAGCACTTGATAACCTTGTTGATACCGACATTTCACAACCAATCCCTAGTCAGTTGGCATCACAAAAGCCGCTTGAGCAATTATTAGAATCTCGTGTAAAACAAGCATTCAGTCAGGGAGCTAGCGCATTATGAAATGGTTAGTCATTGCCCTTGCGGTGCTGGCCGCATTTATTGTTGCGCTTATTGTTGGCCCCATGATTTTGGGCGACAAAGGCTACGTGCTGATTTCATTAGGTAATACCGCGATAGAAACCAGCCTAATTGGTTTTTGCATTATCATTATTTGCGCCATTATCAGCTGGTATATTATCTCTAAGTTGGTGTTATGGACATTAAGCTTGGTAACGGGATCTCACCGTTGGTTTGGTGCATTAGGTGAGCGTAAACGCAAGCGTGCCTTTTACCATGGTTTACAGTCATTAGCAGCTGGCGACCTAAAAAGTGCTCACAAGGCACTTAGCCAAACCACAAATGGTGATTTTGAAGGGGTAAACTACTTGGCTGCCGCACAAGTAGCACAAAGCCAAAACGACCCACAAAAAGCCCGTTACTTCTTACTGCAAGCAGCAGAGTATGACAGTGCCAAAGTAGCTGCCACTATCGTGATGGCGCGCATTGATGTTTCTGAAGGTAAGTATACCGACGCACTTGAAAAGCTAGACAGCTTAGATGAAGAAGAAGCCAACAACCCACAAGTGATACAACTTAAAGCGTCGATAATGGCAGAGCAAGGCCAATGGCAAACCTTGCAAGAAAAGCTAAGCGGTTGGCGCAAGGCGTTACCGAAAGAAGATTACACCTTATGGTCGCAGCGAATTGCCAAGGGCAAGCTAGCTGAAATTGCCAGTAAAAACGGCGCTGCTGAGCTTAAAACCCACTGGGAAGGGTTACCGCGTAAAATTAAGCAAGACGACGCATATCGCGCGGCCTATATTCAACAATTGCTTGAACAAGGCATGCATGCCGAAGCACAAACGCTGCTAGTAGAGTGGCAAAAACGTGGCCCGCACCCTGCTCTATTTCCCTATTTCACCCAGTTGAACATTCCGAATGCTGCCCCTTCACTGCGGTTGCTGGAAAGCTGGATTAAACAAGACAGCGAAAATGTTGAGTTATATTCAACGTTGGGAAGAGTCGCGTTTAACGCTGGTGACGACATTCTAGCGGAGAAAGTGTTATTAAAAGCCGTGAAGATGGAATCGAACAAAGATGACCTGTTATTGCTGTCAGCCATTAGTGAACGTAGACACGATAGCACCACGGCGTTGCAATATTATAAGGAAGGTCAACAGCTGGTGTAGCTTTACGCTGTAAGCTTTTAATTTAAAAGAAGATAAAAGAAAGGCCAGTCATTTCAAATCGACTGGCCTTTTTCTTTTTTATTGTACGCTATACGCTGAGTTTTACGCTGATGTGCGGTCTACCGCTTTAGGTTCGGCTAAGGCTTTACGCCGTTGCAGCGATTGATAAAACGGTGCGTAAGTGGGGCGCATCACGTATTTACCATCGCCCGCCTTTGCTAATAACTCGCCATTTTGCCACGCGATATTACCGTTACAAATGGTCATAACGGGCACACCTGTAATTTCCATACCTTCGAAAATATTGGTTTCAATATTCGACATATGGGTGTCGGCAGAAATCACTTTTGTGCCTTTCGGATCCCATATCACTAAATCAGCATCCGAGCCTTCCCGTACCGCGCCTTTGGCAGGATACATATTGAAGATTTTGGCAGCATTGGTAGACGTCACTGCCACAAACTCGTTAGGGGTAATTTTGCCGCCGTTAACGCCTTTTTCCCATAATACCGCCAAGCGTTCTTCTACCCCGGCAGTGCCGTTTGGAATTTGAGTGAAGTTGTCTTTACCCATGGCTTTTTGTTCATTACAAAAAGCGCAGTGGTCGGTAGCGGTGGTTTGCAACGTGCCCGATTGTAGGGCTTTCCATAGTACGTCTTGATGCTTTTTAGGCCTAAACGGTGGGCTCATAACGTGGGCCGCTGCGCGCTCCCAACTGACATCTTGATACACGCTATCATCTACCGTTAAATGCCCAGCCAGCACTTCACCATAAACGTGGTGCCCGCGCTGCTGTGCATAACGAATAGCATCAACCGACTCTTCCACCGAGCAATGCACTAAATACAAAGGTGCACCTAGGGTTTCAGCAATACTAATGGCACGGTAAGCCGCTTCACCTTCAACCATAGGCGGGCGAGATAATGGATGCGCTTCAGGCCCTGTTATGCCTTTTTCCATTAATTGCTGTTGTAAGTGATACACCAATTCACCGTTTTCAGCATGCACGGTTGCAATAGCGCCCAATTCCATACAACGGGTAAAGCTAGACACCAGAATATCATCGGTGGCCATGATGGCATTTTTATAAGCCATGAAGTGCTTAAAGCTATTAATGCCGTATTCGGTAGCCAGGGTTTCCATGTCTTTATGAACGCTGTCATCCCACCAGGTTATCGCCACGTGGAAGGTATAGTTAGACATGGATTTTTCAGACCAGTCTCGCCACTGCTGATAAGCCTCCATCAAAGGCTGTCCTGGGCTGGGGATAACAAAGTCAATAATGGTCGTGGTGCCACCTGCTAGGGCGGCAGCGGTGCCAGAGGCAAAGTCATCGGCGGCTACCGTACCCATAAATGGCAGTTGCATATGTGTGTGCGGGTCGATGCCACCCGGCATGATTAGCTTTTCAGAGACATCGACTATCTCTACATCTGATTCATTTACAGCAAGATCTTCGCCTATTTTAGTAATTTTTCCGTCTTCGCAAAGTACATCGGCTTTGTAAGTCATTTCGTGGGTAACTACGGTACCACCGCGTAATAATATGGCCATTTTTGTGTCCTGTTTCGCGTAAAATTAAGAGGCTTTTGCTAGCTCACCAACGTTTGTGTTCACGGTGTTAACTAGCTTGCCCGCCGCAAAGTAATAAATGATGGCGCCAGAAATAGAACCGGTAAACCATCCATAGTTATAAAACCATGTGAATACATCTGCAGTAATGGCTAACAATGTGATGCCAACTGGAATTAAGAAAGCAACAAAACCAGCCCAATTCACTTTCGGGTAAGCGGCACTGCTGGTGTACAGTGCGGCTACATCTAGCTCTTGTTTTCTAATCAGGAAGTAATCAACAATCATTATGCCCGCAATAGGGCCCAGTAAGCTTGAATAACCCAGCAACCAATTTGAGTACAGGCTTTCTACACTAACGTCAGACTCTATAATGCCGGCCTTCTTTAATAGCTCCCAACTCATCAATAACACACCTACTAAGCCAGTTAATAAAACGCCGCGGGTATGGTTAATATATTTTGGTGCTATGTTTTGAAAATCGTTGGTGGGAGATACTACGTTAGCGGCGGTGTTAGTAGATAAGGTAGCCACAATAATAAGTAGCATGGCGATTGCCACAAAAAACGGGCTATCAATATGACCAATAAGCGTTACCGGATCGGATACGGTTTCACCAACTAAGGTCACTGACGCAGAGGTCAGTAATACCCCTAAGGCAGCAAACATAAACATGGTGAGGGGTAAGCCTATGATTTGCCCAGTTACTTGGGCTTTTTGGCTTTTAGCATAACGACTGAAATCAGGAATATTTAACGACAGTGTTGCCCAAAAACCTACCATGGCAGTGAGTCCGGCGAAGAAATAGCTGAAAAAGCCTGCATCTTCAGGGCGACTTGCGGGTGTGGCTAAAACCTCAGTAACCGATACTTTATCACTCGCCCACCAAATAAGCCCTGCACCTACAATAAGGAGCAACGGGGCAGCTAGGGTTTCTAACCATTTAATCGACTCTGACCCTTTAATTACGATAAAGACATTTAACGCACCAAAAGCAAAAAAGCCAATGACTTCCCCCATACCGCCAAGCTGGGCCCAGCCGTCTGATACCGACGATAAAAACAAATGGATGGCAAGGCCACCAAACATGGTTTGAATACCAAACCAGCCGCAGGCTACAAAACCCCGAATTAAGCAGGGAATATTCGAGCCCACCACACCAAACGATGAACGAAGTACCACCGGAAAGGGAATACCAAACTTAGTGCCAGGAAAGGCGTTTAACGTAAGAGGAATAAGTACCACTATGTTTGCTAACAAAATAGTGAATAAGGCTTCCATCACCGATAAACCGAAGTAGCTGGTAAGCACGCCGCCAAGGGTGTAAGTAGGTACGCACACCGCCATACCTACCCATAGCGCCGCTATGTTTCCCGTACCCCACGTACGCTCAGAAAGCTTAGTAGGTGCAAGGTCTTCGTTAAAATAGTCGCTCTCGGTCACCGATTTACTAAGTGTGACCTCACTGATTTCTGAACTCATACGCTTGCTCCCTCGTCTTCAGTAACAGGGGCACCAGCGGCTTCAGCAATACGCTTGCTGGCGGTTAACATGGTATGAAGCAACACATTTGCGCCATCTTCACATTGCTCAGGGCTAGAGTATTCAATTTCGTTGTGGCTAATACCATTTTCACAAGGCGTGAAAATCATGCCCGCAGGAACTAGGTCGGCCATATAACAGGCATCGTGACCTGCGCCCGCGTAGATATCCATGTGTGAATACCCTAAGTTTTCAGTGGCGGCTTTCACATCATCCGAGGCATTAAATTCGACCGGCGCAAAGTACCAGAAGTTATCCACGGTAATCTCTAAATTACGCTCTTTGGCTACCGCGTCGCAGTAGGCCACGAACTCTTCATGCATGGTAGCCAACACGTCGGGGTTAGGATTACGTAAATCGGCGCTGAATTTCACGTTTCCAGGAATAGTATTACGTGAATTTGGATAAACCTGCATAAAACCTACGGTGCCCAAGCCGTTGTCATAACGGTTAGCTAGCGATTCGATTTCCGCTACAATTTTGCCTGTGGCAACCATGGCATCTTTGCGTAAGTGCATTGGCGTGGTGCCAGAATGAGACTCTTGGCCTTGTATTTCTACGTTGTACCAACGAATACCTTGGCCTAAACGTACTACACCAATGCGCTTTTCTTCATCTTCTAATATTGGGCCTTGCTCAATATGGGCTTCAAAAAAGGCGCCTATATTACGGCTACCTAACTCTTCTTCACCCAAGTAGCCTATGCGAGCTAATTCGTCGCCTAAACGTAAACCGTTCACGTCGGTTTTATCTAGTTCTTGTTGTAAATCAAAACGGCCTACATATACGCCAGAACCTTGCATGGCAGGCTGAAAGCGTGAGCCTTCTTCGTTGGTCCACACACTAACTTCAATGGGGGTTGGGGTAGTAATATTATTTTCATGTAGGGTGCGAAGTACTTCAACACCTGACAATACACCGAATACGCCGTCGAACTTACCACCAGTAGGTTGAGTATCTAAGTGGCTGCCGGTGGCAACAGAAGGGAGTTCGTTATTAATACCTGGGCGTTTGGCGAATATATTCCCGAATTTATCTACTTTAATCTCACATCCAGTGGCTTCACACCATGCGCAAAACAAGTCTCTAGCTTGCTTGTCTAGATCTGTGCCGGCCAAGCGGTTACATCCGCCTTTTTCAGTGCCGCCAATCTCGCCCATTTCCATCAGGCTGTCCCATAATCTTTGACCGTTAATTCTAAGCTTATCCATTGTTTTGTCCTCGCAGGTGGAAGGTTATTCCTATTAACACTTTGCCCCAAGTTAGCTCAGCGAACGTACTATAAGAGTGCAACCTTGATAAATTTATTTACCAAACGGTAAATGTAATTTCTCTTTGATTTTGTACTGATTGTTCACTCATTATTATGTATCGCTACTATTGCTGAGACGCCTAAAGCAAAGGGCGTGATTATTCTTTTGTCTAATGCGCTGTTCTATTTTTAGGCGCTTAATTAATGCCGATAACATTGTAAAAATTGACCGAATGGTAAATTCTTATATTTTGGACTTTCAACATCTATGCCAGCGGCCGTTGCACCGGTTTTTAATGGCCAACGAAGTTCGCTGATTTGCGAACTTCATCGGTTTAAACGCTAGCTTTATGACTAATTGCTTGGGAAAGAAAATTGACTGCCTTCACGCAAATTCGTTGAAGGCCAGCGTTGCGTAATGGCTTTTCTACGTGTGTAGAAACGTACGGAGTCCGGCCCGTAAGCATGTAAATCGCCAAACAATGAGCGCTTCCAACCACCAAAGCTGTGGTAAGACACTGGCACGGGTAACGGTACGTTCACACCCACCATGCCCACTTGAACCTGATCGATAAAGAAGCGCGCGGCTTCACCATCGCGGGTGAATATACAGGTACCATTTCCGTATTCATGCTCGTTAATTAGCTCAAGTGCGGTCTGCATATCAGGTACACGTAGCATCACAAGTACAGGGCCAAAAATCTCTTTTTGGTAAATTTCCATGTGAGGTTTTACCTTGTCGAACAAGGTAGCTCCTAAGAAATAGCCTTCTTCAAAACCTTCTACACTAAGCTTTCTACCATCGTTAACTAAATCGGCTTCTTGGCTAACACCTGAGTCGATGAACCCACTCACGGTATCGAAATGTTGAGCACTGATTAACGGCCCCATGTCATTACTGTTGTCGTTACCCGCACCCACTTTTAAGGTTTCGATTTGTGCAGACAAACGGTCACGCAGGGTATCACCCATTTCATCACCCACCGCTAGTACAACCGATAACGCCATACAGCGTTCGCCGCATGAGCCAAACGCAGCGCCCATGAGTGCATTAACAACGTTATCAACATCGGCATCTGGCATAACAATGGCGTGGTTTTTCGCGCCACCTAAGGCTTGGCAGCGCTTACCGTTAGCACTGGCTTTTTGATAAATAGCTTCGGCAACAGGCGTTGAACCTACAAAACTTACCGCTTGAATCGTTGGGTCTTCTAATAAGTGGTCAACGGCAGCTTTGTCGCCGTTTACTACATTTAGCACGCCCGGCGGCAAGCCTGCTTCAGCCGCAAGAGCCGCAATGTATAAAGCGCTGGAAGGATCTTTTTCAGATGGCTTTAATACGAAGGTGTTGCCACACATGATAGCGCTTGGCCACATCCATAAAGGTACCATGGCCGGAAAGTTAAACGGCGTAATACCTGTCACTACGCCTAGGGGCTGGAATTCACTCCACGCGTCAATGCCCGGGCCCACGTCTTTGCTGTGCTCACCTTTTAGCAATTGAGGCATGCCACAGGCGAACTCAACGTTTTCAATACCGCGCTGCAACTCACCTTTCGCATCGTGTAGCACTTTGCCGTGCTCTTCACTAATCAGTTCACAAATTTTGTCACTGTGTTGCTCTAGCAATACTTTTAAGCGAAACATAACCTGTGCACGCTTTGCTGGTGGCGTGGCACGCCATGCTGGATAAGCCGCTTTTGCTGAATCTATCGCCTTTTGTACTAATGCCGACGACGCCATTTCTACTTGTCCGCACACCGCGCCAGTAGAAGGGTTGTGGATATCAATCAAATTTCCATCTTGCGGCGCTACGTGTTCGCCATGAATGAAGTGTCCTACCAATGAAGTCATATCTGTATCTCTTTTTGCGTAAGTGGATATAAGACGGTAAAGGGCTACTTGCCCATTAAGGTGTCTTGCATCGCGTTAATTAAGGTGTCGATTTCCGCTTTTTCGGTGGTAAACGGAAGGCCTAACTGAATAGTGTCGCCGCCGTAGCGTACGTAAAACCCTTTCTTCCACATGGCGTCAGCGATTTCATACGGGCGCCTTGCCGGTTCGCCTGGGTAGCTTTCAATGCTAAACCCTGCAGCAAATCCGAAGTTTCGAATATCACTCACGAATGGCATGCCTTTTAAGCTATGCACGGCCTCTTCAAAATACGGACTAAGTTCGGCAACCCGGCTAACAAGCTTTTCTTGTTCTAGAATATCAAGAGCAGCCATGGCTGCAGCGCAAGCAACAGGGTGGCCGGAGTAGGTGTAACCGTGTGGCAATTCAATGTTGTAGTCGGCACCGCCTGCGTTAATCACAGTGTCGTAGATAAATTCGCGAGCCAATACCGCGCCCATAGGAACAGCGCCATTGGTGATCTGCTTGGCCACGTTAATCATATCGGGTACTACATCAAACGCATCGGCGCCAAATAAGCTACCTGTGCGGCCAAAGCCCGTAATCACTTCATCGAAAATAAGTAAAATATCGTGCTGGTTACACAGTTCACGTAAGCGGCGTAAATAGGCTTTTGGTGGAACGATAACCCCAGCAGAACCACTCATTGGCTCAACTATTACTGCCGCAATATTCGACGCATCATGTAATGCCACCATTTCGATAAGCTCATCAGCAAGCTCTTCACCATAGTTCGGTGCGCCTTTGCAGAATTGATTGTTCGGCAACAAGGTATGTGAAAGGTGATCAGACTCCATGGCTGGCCCCCACATTTTTCGGTTTGCGCCAATGCCGCCAAAGCTAATGCCGCCCCAGCTTGCACCGTGATAGCCTTTCGCGCGACCAATAATACGGGTTTTAGTAGGCTGACCTTGCTGGCGCCAATAGGCACGAGCAATCTTGGTCGATGTATCAGCGGCTTCAGAACCTGAGTTAGTGAAAAACACTTTATTGATGTCGGCCGGCGCCATGTTAGCTAGCCTGTCGGCTAGTTCAAACGCCAAATTGTGGCCATACTGAAAGGCGGGCGCGTAATCTAGCGTTGTTAACTGTTTCGCGACTGCTTCGGCAATTTCAGGGCGGTTATGCCCTGCGCCGCATGTCCATAACCCAGATAATCCATCAAAGATTTTGCGACCATTGTCATCAATGAGGTAATTGCCTTGTGCACCGGTAATCATTTTAGGCGATGCTTTAAACTGGCGATTTGCAGTGTAAGGCATCCACAACGCATCCATTTGCGATTGTGATAGCTTGGAAGCCCACTGGGTCATAATTGTTTTCCTATGATATTTGTTCACTTGGTCTACTTTACCCAGCCTCATAAGTTCGATAAATTATAAATATTCAAATCTTACTTTCATAAACATGAAACTATGCGCGCAATTCTTGGAAATCTATCAGATACAGACATTCGCTTATTAAGAGTATTTATAGTGGTGGCGCAGGCTGGCGGCCTTTCTGCTGCCGAGCTAGAACTCAATATTGGGCGTTCTACCATTAGCCGACATTTAAAAGATTTAGAAACTCGATTGGGTATGGTGCTTTGTCATCGAGGCCGTGGGGGCTTTTCGCTTACCGAAGAAGGAAAGCGAATTTATGAATCGACTCAACGCTTACTGCTGTCTCTACAAGACTTTAGAAATGAAGTTAACGACATGCACCGGCATTTGCAGGGCAATGTGGTGGTAGCCATGTTCGATAAAACCGTGTCGAACGATGCGTGCAAGGTGAATGAAGCCATTTACACCTATCAGCAACAGGCGCCTAATGTGAATGTAGAAATTCATGTGGTGCCGGTTAATACCATTGAGCAAGGCATATTGGATGGGCGCTATCATATTGGCATTATTCCTACCCATCGTTCGTCTTCAAGCCTAAATTACTTACCCTTGTTTGGTGAGCAAATGCATCTGTACTGCGGAAGAAAACACCCCTTTTACATTGAACTTGGCGACATTCCTCGAGAAGAAATATGCGAAGCTAAGTATGCGGGGCTAAGCTTTCACAGCCCAAATATGGATAAAAGTATGTCCTTAGGGCTCAACAAAATGGCGGTAGCGAACGATCAGGAAGGTATTGCCACACTGATTTCTTCGGGCTGTTATTTAGGCTTCTTGCCTGATCATTATGCGGAATCTTTCGTAAAAAAAGGCCAGATGCGCGCTATCGAACCTAATAATTTCGCCTATCATTGTGAATTCGCGGCCATCTATCGTAAGTCACCTAAGCCCACCCGTTTGGTTGAGTTATTTTTAGAAGCCCTTGCCAAGGAACATGGGAAGGAAGAAACAATGGCTATTTAGCGTAGCGATTACACTGACTTTATGACATTCAAGGTTGTGCTTTCAATGCTTAGGTAAGCAGTAAAGAGAACGAACAATAAGAACAAGTGGCAAATTTATACAAGGCCACATGGAAGCGGTAACAGGAAATAAAAATGACAAAACCTACAAAGACGCAGGCCAATCGTGCAAAAACAGAGGCCGGAATTCTACGCGCCGCAGAAGAGGTATTTGCACAAAAAGGGTTTGCTGGCTCTTCAATGGATGCAGTTGCGCAACAAGCCGGCATCTCTAAACAGCTCATTTTGTATTACTTTCCAGGCAAAGATAAGTTGTACCAAGCCGTACTAGAAAACATGATTGATTTATGGCTTGAGAAAATGCAGTTCAACGACGACCCAGAGGCTTCACCAGCCTGCACCATTCGTCAGTACATTCAGCAGAAAATCGAGTTATCTCGTGATTATCCCAATGGGTCAAAAGTATTCGCCCATGAAATTATTAACGGTGCACCTGTACTGAAAACCTATTTGATAGAAAATTTGAAGCCTGCGTTTGAACGAGACGTAAAAATTATTGAGCGCTGGATAGCCGCTGGCCATATTCGCCCTGTCGATCCTAAGCATCTGTTTTTTACCATATGGGCTGCCACGCAAACCTATGCCGACTTCTCAACGCAAATTCAATTACTGTTAGGTAAGCCGTCTTTAGAACAAGATGACTTTAACGAGGCCACTGAATTTTTATGCAATTTCGTTTTAAGTGCCCTAGATGCACAACACTAGTGCATAAAAATTAATTTATCCTTCTTTTTCTGGCGCGCCTCATCGAAAAGGCGCGCCTTTTACTTTCTACTCCCCCTACTTTAGCATCAGCAATAAACCAAATTAAGCCATTGTTATATATAAGATTTAGCAAAATTAAGCCAAGCATTAAAACCTACCCAACTCCCTACTAGCGCACCCAACTTGCTCTATTTTGAGACACACTTCGCACCAAAAAAACCTGCAAATATTTTCTTTACCATTTGGTAAAAACCATGATAAAGATTAAAAAAGCAACAGCCTAAATTGAATATTTAGTGCATTAACCTTACTTGCAGGAGACGCCCATTATGCTATCGCGCCAACACGCCATTGCCCTTGAACATGCTACAGGTGCACAGCTAGATGCACTTTGCGAACAAGCTGCAGGCGTTCGCGATACGCACTGGCCTAATACCCTCACGTACTCACGAAAGATATTTATTCCACTTACAAACATGTGTAGGGATACCTGTGGGTATTGCACGTTTGTAAAACATCCAGATTCGGGGCAAGCCAATATCTTAAACCCAAGTCAGGTGTTAGCTTCCGTGCTAAAAGGTCAGGCGCAAGGGTGTAAAGAAGCATTGTTTAGCTTGGGCGAAAAACCTGAGAAACGTTATCGCTACGCGAAAGATTGGTTGGCCACATTGGGCCATACCAGCATGGTGGATTATCTTACCGAAGTATGTGAAATGGTGCTGGATAAAAGCTTGATGATCCCCCATGTGAATGCTGGAACGTTAACCTTTAACGAACTGAAACAGCTGAAAAACGTAAGCGGCAGCATGGGTATGATGCTCGAGTGCACCAGCGACCGTTTGATGAAAAAGGGCCAACCCCATTATGCCTGTCCAGACAAAGTGCCAGGTATTCGCTTAAAAACGTTGGAAGACGCAGGAAAGCTAGATATTCCCTTCACCACCGGCATTCTTATTGGCATCGGTGAAACGTGGGAAGAACGTGTTGATAGCTTAATGGCGATTAACACCCTGTACCAAGAATACGGCCATATTCAAGAAGTCATTGTTCAGAATTTTCGCGCAAAAGCCGGTACAGCCATGGCAAATGCACCAGAGCCTACCCTAGATGATATGCGCCGCACATTGGCCATGGCACGGTTAATATTAGACCCGGCTATTTCACTGCAGGCGCCGCCTAACCTAGCCCAAGAATACCCTCATTACATAGCGGCAGGCATTAACGATTGGGGCGGCATTTCACCGTTAACGAAAGATTTTATTAACCCTGAACGTAGCTGGCCGCAAATTACAGAATTAGCCACTGCATGCGAGCAACAAGGCTATGCATTGCAAGAGCGTTTAACGGTATATCCAAAGTACCTACAAGCTGGCGAACGTTACGTTACCAAAGCGTTGCATCAAGCTATGCCAGCTTGGCGCAACGACGGCCTTGCCGTAGAGCAATGTATAGATAACACCACTTTTCAAGGAGTTGCTCATGGGTAACATACTGCAAAATATCACCTCGGTTTCACCTTGCGAACTAACCCCAGCGGGCGACTTCACCTTACCGTACAGCGATACGCCTATTCAAAGTAAGCTAAGCCAACTTCGCCCTGCTATTGCACATATTTTACAGCGGGCTTTAGAAGGTAAAATGCTTAACCACGAAGAAGCAGAAGCCTTGTTTTACTGCCAAGGGCCAGAAACAGATGCCTTGTTGCATACCGCAGACATTGTGCGTGAACTGCGCACCGGCAATGATGCATCCTTTGTGATCACTCGTAATATTAACTTTACCAACGTATGCCATATGGGCTGTCAGTTTTGTAATTTTGGGGTGAATAAAAACGCTGGCGATGCAGAGTTTTTAGCCCCTCATCAAGTGGCCGCTAGAGCCAAAGAAGCCCACGCTCGCGGCGCAACAGAAATTTGTGTTCAAGGTGGTTTGCATCCTGACTTACCTGCCGGTTTTTACGGTGATTTACTTGATACGGTGTCATCTACCGTACCCGATATTCATATTCATGCCTATTCGCCCTTTGAAATTTGGTATGGCGCAATGAAAGGCCGCAAAACCTATACAGAATTATTAACCGACTTAAAACAACGTGGCTTGGCTTCTATGCCAGGTACGGCTGCTGAAATTCTTGATACCGAAGTAAGGCGCAAGCTAACTAAAAATAAACTCAGCACCGAAAACTGGCTTAAAATCATCGAAACTGCGCATAACGTTGGCTTACCAACCACATCCACCATTATGTATGGACATATAGATGGGCCATCGCACTGGGCCGCTCATCTTATTTTATTGCGTGACATGCAAGCGCGGACTGGCGGCTTTACCGAATTTGTTCCGTTAGGCTTTATACATAATGACAGCCCCCTTTACAAAAATAACCCTAGCGAAGTAAGAACCGGCCCAACTGCCGATGAGCATTTCAAAATGCACGCCATTGCGCGATTAGTGTTACAAGGCTATATCGATAATATTCAAGCCTCATGGGTAAAAATGGGCCCAGATATGGCGTCAAAAGTGCTACGCGCAGGCGCTAACGACTTAGGCGGTACGCTAATGAACGAGAGTATTTCTCGTGCAGCAGGGGCTAGCCATGGTCAGGAAATTGTCCCTAGGGATATGGTGAACTTTATTCAGCGTGCGGGGCTAAACGCCCATCAGCGCAATACCTCGTACGACGTAGTTACCCCCTACGGCCGAGACAAAAAGCCAGCTCACCAAGAGGCGCTTGTGGGTTCAGAAGTTGCCAAGCCAGTATCTAAAACTGCCAAGCCAGCCATTAGTCCATTTAACGCAGCATCTCACATTCCCGTGAAGGTAAGCGCATGAAGAACATAGTGTTATTCGCAGGCGGCGTAGGCGGTGCAAAAGCCGCAAAGGGCCTGTATCAATCAGACTACAAAGATAACCTAACCATTATTGGCAATGTGGGTGATGACGACGAGTTTCATAATTTATGGGTGTCGCCTGACCTAGACACGCTCACCTACACGTTGGCGAACGAAGTAAATCCAGTCACTGGCTGGGGTCTTAAAAACGACAGCTGCCGCATATTGTCGCGACTTGCTCAGTTTGGATCTAGTACGTGGATGCACTTGGGCGACATGGATATTGCCACCCATATTTTCAGAAGTGCTAAGCGAGCAGAAGGTACTAGCATGACGGCCATCACGCGCCAAATTACTACCCGATTAGGTATTACCGTACCTTT
Source organism: Alteromonas sp. K632G (assembly GCF_017653625.1). Lineage (NCBI taxonomy): Bacteria > Pseudomonadati > Pseudomonadota > Gammaproteobacteria > Alteromonadales > Alteromonadaceae > Alteromonas > Alteromonas sp. K632G. The sequence continues at coordinate 97,682 of NZ_JAGGDM010000005.1, read as the reverse complement.
GCTGCCAGCTACCGACGATACCGTGCAAACCCGACTCAAGACCGAAAACGGCTGGGTAGACTTTCAAACTTACTTTGTACATCAACGCTGCGAAGCTGATGTAACTGATATAGCGTACAAAGGTGCAGAGTTCGCCTCTGCCACACCGGAAGTATTAGCCGCCATAGAAGCTGCAGACATCATTGTTTTTGCCCCTAGCAACCCGTTGCTCAGTATTGCACCTATGCTTGCTATACCACAAATTCGCGATGCACTAGCAGCAAGTGAATCCACGAAAATTGCGGTATCGCCACTTATAGGAGGAAAAGCAATAAAAGGCCCTGCTGAAAAGCTACTACAGCAAATGAGCTATACGCCGGGCAACAAAGGCATTGCTGAATTCTACCAAGGCCTGTGCGATGTATTAGTAATTGATAATCAAGATGATGGCGACATAGACACCATCGAAAGCTTTGGCTTACATGCGCATTGCACGTCAACCCTAATGAAATCAGACCAAGACAAAGTCACCCTTATGGAAGAGGTTATTTCGGCGGCCACCGCTTATCAACTGGAGGTGCCTTGTGCATAAACTATGCGTTGTTATTCCAATGAAAGACCCGGCGTTTAGTAAGCAGCGCTTGTCACCGCATTTACCTGCCAGTGTGCGTAAAGCCTTAGCAATCAAACTGTTTAAGAAAACCGTTATGTCGTTAAACGGTGCGTTTCCTCAATGGCAGAAACTGGTAGTAACGCCGTCACTTTATATCGCCGATTTAGCCACCAGCTTGGGTTGCAAGGTCATATTCGAGCAAAAAGGCAGTAATTTAAATACCGCGCTTGCCCAAGCTACTGAGTGGAGTATGTCTCACGGCTTTACCCACCAGCTTATTTTGCCTGCCGATATCGCTCGGTTGGATGCAACCGAACTAACGTCAATTACCTCACTAGCCTCAGGAGACACCTCTGTAGTTATTGGCAGTGCCTATGATGGCGGCACAAACGCGCTTTGCACAACACCACCAAATGCCATCGACTTTGCATTTGGTAAAGCGTCTTCTTATGAACATCATCAAGCTGCTATAGAAAAAGGCTTAAAGTGCGTAACGATACAGCCCAAATACCTAAGTCAAGACATCGACCATCCAGACGATCTTCGGCACGTGAATGACGTTATCGACTCTTTGATTGCTTAAGGTAGAAAGTATGCGAGCACTTACCATCAACACAATTGAAGGCCTACCGGATATCCGCGAAGGCGACAATCTTGTGGGCTTGATAATTGAGAAGCTTACCGCACAGCGACAGGTTTTATGTGAAGGCGATGTATTGGTTATTGCCCAGAAAATCATATCGAAGGCTGAAGGCGCGGTTTGCCATGTTGACGATATTACCCCAACGCAAGAGGCCATAGACGTGGCTGAAAAGGTGAATAAAGACCCTCGCAAAGTTACGGTTATTTTATCGGAATCTACCCGCTTGGTAAAAGTGCATAAACACCCTGGCGCTAACGAAGGCATTATTCTTACCGAACATCGTTTAGGTCATATTAGTGCTAACGCAGCGGTTGATGAGTCGAACACCGATAACCCAGGCGAGTTAATTTTACTCCCCAAAGATCCCGACGCTAGTGCGCGAGAAATTGCTGAAAGTCTATGCAAATATTATGGCGCACCAGCCCACAGTATTGGCGTGGTGATAAGTGATACCTTTGGCCGCCCTTGGCGATTAGGCCAAACCAATGTGGCCATTGGCGTAGCGAATGTGCCCGCCTTAAACCCACTTTTTGGTGAATGTGATGCTTGGGGTCGCCCCCTAAAAGTTACAGCGCCTGCCCTTGCCGATGAACTTGCTGCAGCTTCTGGCTTGCTGATGAGTAAACAAGGTAAGTGTCCCGTTATTTTATTCAAAGGGCTTGAATGGGAAAGTAACCCAGACAGTAAAGCCTCAGACCTGTTAAGACCAACCCAAGAGGATTTATTTGCATGAAGATTGCTATTTTAGGCGGCACTGGCCCGCAAGGTTCGGGGCTAGCGAAACGCTTCGCCCTAGCGGGAATAGACGTCGTTATTGGTTCACGAGATGGTGAGCGGGCAGCAGAAAAAGCCCAAGCATTACAAGAATCTATTGCAGCGGCAAGTACCGCCACAACGGGCACCATCAGTGGCACAGATACGATTGCAGCCACATCGGCAGCGGATGAGTTCGTTATTATTTCAGTACCTTGGGCTGCGCATCACGCGACCTTAGATGCAATCCGTCCATTGCTTCGCGACAAAATCGTTATCGATATTGTTGTACCGCTGGCAGAGAACAACCCCAAAGCGGTTGCCATGCCGCCAGAAGGCTCAGCCACAGAATCTGCCCAAGCATTGTTAGGCGATGACTATGCCGTGGTAGGTGCGCTACATAATGTATCTGCTGTCACCCTTAACAACCTTGAGCAAAGCATTAACTGCGACATTTTGGTCTGCGGTAATCAGCTTGAAGCCAAAAATAAAGTCATAGCATTGCTAGATAACTTAGGTGTTCAAAGTTACAACGCTGGCCTAGCAGAAAGTGCCCGCTGTATTGAAGCCATCACCCCCATTTTGATTCGCTTAAACATATCCAAAGCAGTGCCATTTAGCCATGCAGGTATTCGTATCTGCCCACCCGATCATTAAAACGGCGACGTGAAAAACAAGGTAAGCAGCTAGTGATTAGCTACTAGGTATTAGCTGCCAAATAAATTAAGCAAAGAAAATTAAGTAAAGACACGCATTAAACAAAATAGAAAAAGCAGAGGAAGAACTCATGGAATTTGGTATTACATTTAAAGGCTTTGTTAGCCCAGATCGTGCCCGTAAATTAGTAAAAATGGCCGAAGAAGCCGGTTTCGATTATTGCTGGTTTTACGATTCACACATTCTTTGGCGCGAGTCTTTCGTGGCAATGGCTATGTGTATGGAGCACACCACCAAAATGCGCTTTGGCCCCTGTGTGACTAACCCTAACGTACGTGACTGGTCGGTAGCGGCAAGCTTGTACGCCAGCTTGGCGTTGCAAAGTAATGGCCGTTTCGACATTGGTTTAGGCCGTGGCGATTCTTCCATGCGCGTAATGGGTAAAAAGCCTGCTAACCTAGCCCGCTTAACCGAATTCACTCACAAAGTGAAAGCCATGGTGCGCGGAGAAGAAGTGATGTACGGCGAATGCGAAAAGCCGGTTAAATTCCCTTGGGCTACAGGCTATGAACTGCCAGTTTGGGTGGGCGCTTATGGCCCGAAAGCCCTAGCAGTAGCTGGCGAGCATGGCGATGGTGTTATTCTTCAAATCGGCGACCCAGATTTAGTGCAATGGTTTGGCCAACAGTGCCAAGACGCAGGCAACAAGGTTGAGCGCGACATGAGCGACTTCAAAGTTCAAGCGGCTGCACCTGCATACTTTGGTGACATGGAAACCTGTATTGAAAAAACCAAATGGTTCCCTGCCATGGTAGGTAATCACGTGGCTGATATTGTAGAAAAATACGGTACAGATTCAGGCTTAGTACCAAAAAGCTTAACCGATTATATAGAACAACGTCGTGGCTACGATTATTCAAAACATGGTCAAAGCGATAACCCTTACCTAGACTTTATTACCGACGACATCGTAAAAAGCTTCTGTGTATTAGGTGAAGCTGAAGATCACATTACTAAAATTCAGGCACTTAAAAATGCCGGAACCACGCAATTTAATATCTATTTAGACAACGGTGATGAAGAAAATATTATCACCCGTTACGGCAAAGAAGTTATCCCTGCCTTCCGATAAATTTGGTGACTAGCCAAGGGTGAGTTTCACGTAAATTATTGTCATTTAATTTGCTTGAAACTTCGCCCTACGCTATCGCTTTTCCTTATAGCCATATCAATAAACCCTTTACCCTAAATCAGTTCCAACACCATAAAAAACAAACTTTACCTATATATATTAGCTATTTAAGCACCAACCACCTAATTTCGCTTAAATCACCACATTGTTAATATATTGTAAACTTAGGAAAGTAAATGCCACTTAGTTTCATAAATATGAAACATGACTTCGACACATGAATATTTACCCCTTGGTAAAACCCCTTTAGTTTCGTTAGAACAAAAGTTAATCAAATAAAAAACAAAAAAATACTTCTATGTAGTTTGTAGATGTAACAACAACAAGAAGGGAACACATGATGAAATCGAAACAGACGCTATGCGCTTTAGCAATCGGATTAGCACTTCAATCTTCATACACTGCAGCAGCAGATTCGGTGGTACTTGAAAAAATTACGGTTACTTCGCAAAAGCGTGAGCAATACATAAACGACGTAAGTATTGCGGTAACGGCATTTAGTGGCGAGCAAATGGAGTCACTAGGTTTTGAAAGCAGCACTGATCTTATTGCGTTTACGCCAGGTGTATCCCTAGCCGGTGATATTGGTGGTCAACGTGCCATCTTTAACATTCGCGGTGTTGTACAAAACGATTACGCCGACATTGCTGAAGCTCCTGTTGCGGTATACGTAGATGGCGGGTACTTAGCCAGTACACAAGCGCAAACATTCGGTTTATTCGATATAGCCCGTGTTGAAATATTAAAAGGCCCACAGGGCACCCTTTTTGGCCGTAACGCCACTGGCGGTATGGTAAATACAATTACAGCGAAACCTACTGAAGAAGTGGAAGGTTACGCTGAACTCACTTTCGCTAGCTTCGAACAAAAACGCTTTGAAGGTGCGGTATCTGGCGCATTAAGCGATAAAGTATCGGGCCGTATCTCTGTGATGGCGAACCATATGGGTAACATCCTTGAGAACGTGTACGAAGATGAAGCGGCCCCCGACACCCGTGCCGGAAGTATTGGTGGCGGCGAAGACGGTTACAACGACGATACCAAAGCTTTTCGTGCACAGTTAAACTTTGACTTAAGCGCTAATTCTAACCTTTTGGTTAGTGCAAACTGGGCCGATACCACAAAAAGTGAAGGCCCTTATCAGGTAGTTAATACCACAGAAGTTAAAGACGCTGCTGGTAATGTTATTGATGTTATTTACGCCGCTGACGATCCTCTAGGCTGCGACACCATTCAAGCTGGCGCTTGTGTAGACGGTAACTTTAACGGTGATCCGTTGCGCCCAGTTCAAGGCGGTGACTTTAACGGTAATATCGACCCTGATGGTAGCGGTGAGAAAGTAAATAAAGACTTCGCCTTTGAAGATCAAAACAAAATTAAGTCACGCGGCCTAGCGGCAACCTATGAATATGATTTTGACGACTTCACCTTTACCTCGGTGACCGACTGGAAAAACTTTACCCGTGTTATCGGCCTAGATTCAGATCAAACCGCCTCACCAGAATTGATTTTCCAATCAGACGGCGACATTACCCAGTTCAGTGAAGAGTTGCGCGTAAGCGGCAACACTATGAACAGCAAATGGGTGGCAGGTTTTTATTACTTAAGCATTGAAACCGACTACCTGCAAGGCCTAGCTGCAAGCCCAACGGGCGGTTATTTAGCCGGCGAAGAGCAAAACACGTTAGCCACCATTGATACCGACTCCTACTCTGTATTCGGGCAAATTGACTACGATTTAACCGACGAACTCGTGCTGGTATCGGGTTTACGTTTAGTACGTGAAAATAAGTCGATGGATGGCCAATTGCGTCAAAACGCCAACTTGGTAGACCGTGATATTGAAGTAGATTACGGCATTGATCCATTGGTAGATGTAGCCATGGATAATGATGAAACCATGTGGTCTGCAAAGCTACAGTTAGATTATAAACCAAACTCAGATACGCTTTTATATGCTGGTATTAACCGAGGCGTAAAAGCAGGTAACTTCAACGCGCCTTTAGGCGGTAGTTTTAGCACCTACGACGCCGAAGTACTTCTTGCCTATGAAGCGGGCGCAAAGCTAACCCTTATGGACGGTAAAGCACAGTTAAACAGTAGTATTTTCTACTATGATTACTCTGATTATCAGTCGTTTTCGTGGGTGAATAATGCTGGCGTAGTGTTCAACGAAGACGCGCAATTTACCGGTGCTGAAGTTGAGCTACTATTAAACCCTATTGATGCACTAGACATCATGTTCGGCGTGTCTTACACCGATGCTGTGGTAGAAGATTTAGAAGTAGCTTCAGGCGTATTTGTAGACACCACGCCCCCTTACACACCTGAGTGGCAATCATCAGGTTTAGTACGCTACACATGGGATATAGACAGCGGCAGTATTGCAGCGCTAATCAGCGGTTCATACCAGTCTGAATCTTTCCACAACGCGAGAAACTTTACGGCGCATACCATTGAAAGCCACTTCAAAGCCGATGCACGCATTACCTGGACTGACAAAGAAGATTTATGGAGCGTAGCCGCTTACGTAGATAACCTTACCGATTCAGATCACGAATTAATTGGTTTTGACGTATCAGGTTTCTACGGTACATCACAAATCTCTTATGCGAAACCACGCACTTACGGCGTTACGGTAAGACGTAATTTCTAAGAAAGACGGGGCTCATTGAAGTGACCCCTAATAGTTGGACTATCCAATTACTGGGGGTCACTTCAGAGTGCGAGGCTTTGGATTTATAATTAAGTTTTGTTTAAATTGCCTAAGACGTTTGATGTTCCTCTTTATAAGTTCTCCGGCTTTAAAATTGCTTTGCATAGGGGGCAACTGTCTGGATTTAATACAACTCCGCCCTGAGCAACTATTGTAAATGGCACAGTATCGCATTTCGGGCAAGTATAAACTGTTAATGTGAATACAACCCAAGCTATTAAACTTAATGTGAATACAGTAATTCCTATGCTCAGCCGTTGTCCCTCAAAACTGTCCAAGGTAAATAGAAGAGGGAGAAAAACACAACTGCAAACAATGGATATTAAAATCCATTTTTTTCTTCTTCTTTGAAATTCACTAGCAATTCCATAAGGCGTCACTTTTACCTGCCTATAATATTTTTCCTCACCATTCGGATCAGTGTATTTAAAAAGGTTATTTGCGACATAAAAGTACCTGTTAAACGTATCTACCTCACCAGTATACCCAACAAGATCATTCGAATAAAACCGCCCGATAACAGGTTCATAGTATCGTGCCTGCATATAAATTAGTACAATTTATAAACCACCAAAAACTTAAGAATGTGTTTTCCCGGGCGAATATATAGCAACATGTCACACCAGTCAATCCTGACATAATTAACCTTGAAAACACCATAAATAGTAGGATACAATGGGTTCACCATAGAATAAATTTGTCAGCATTTAAATAGATATGTCCGTATCCGCATTGGTTAATAATAGGTTATCTCGTATGCAACGAGGAACACCATTTACAATAGAGAAATTTTATTCTCTAGGCTCTGTTACGGCTGTCCAAAAGGCAATGAGTAGGCTTACAAAAGAGGGGGAAATTGTTCGAGTAGCAAAAGGGATCTACTCTCGACCGAAACCACTAGCGGCCCTCCCATCTATTAAAATTACAGCTAAAGCTGAAGATGTTGCTATAACTTGGGCTAAGGCTAATCACTACAAGATGGTTCCTCAGGGGCTAGAGTCTGCCTACCGATTAGGGCTACAAACTCAAGCTCCATTAAAAACAGTGTTTTGGAGTTCCGGCCCTTCACGTGTATTTAAAGTAGGGAACGAAGAGGTTCAGATCAAACATACTGCTAATTTCAAACTTAGATGGCAGCATCGGCCTGAAGGAGAGTTGTTACGCGGTTTAATGTTCGTATCTCCTGAACATACTTCGATGCAACAATTGAGTACAGCTCTCAAACGTCTCAATATTTCACATGAAGAAAAATTGGTAGTGATAAACAAACTGCTCAACAACAGCAGCTTAAGGACTTGGAAAAACAAGTTATCTAGCATAAAGCAGACCTTGACATCATGAACTTATTTGAACTTTATACCGATAATAAAAACTATAAAGATTTAACTGATATATTCACAATTGGCGCACAACAGCACCCAGTCGGCTTACCTGCAAACTTTTTAGAGAAAGACATTTGGGTAACGGAGATACTAAGATTACTCTATGATGAGTCATTACTAGGTAATCTATCAGTTGCATTTAAAGGTGGAACCGCTTTAAGTAAATGCTGGAGTGCAATTTCGCGTTTCTCTGAAGACATCGATCTTTCAATTCACTGGGCTGACTTATCTGGTCTCTCTGAAGAAGATGAATTGAAAGCATGGCAACAAAGCACCACATCAAAAAGCCAAGCAAAAAAATTCAGAGATAAACAACAAAGTCTATTGGAAGACTGGAGTAATGAATTTTTAGTGGGTCTAAACCAAGAATTGGATAAGTACCAGATTGAAGGTTTATACGCTGAAATTGAGCCAGGTAGCAGAGGTGAAAAAATAGATATTCACTTCCCACGAACCACTCGTGGCTCGAATGATTACCAGCTCGATCATGTTTTGTTAGAATTTGGCGGTCGTAACAGAGGAAAACCTACGGAAACTTTGAATGTCGAGACTTATTTATATCAATGTCCAGATTTGAGTAACTTGGAATTACCCAGAGCCAATGTTAAAGCTTTCCAACAGGATTACATATTATGGGAAAAACTAACGGCTCTTCATCAATTTTCTACACAAACAAAAGAGCCAAACCCTGTCAGGTTGGCTCGTCATTGGTATGATGTTGATTGTTTACTACAAAACAAATTTGCAGACCCGCTTGCAACAACTGAGGCTATGCAGGCTGTTATCGAAATGAAAAAGCACAGGTGGTCCACTCCAGGCGTCGATTTTGAAGCTATTTTAAGCGGTGGATTGCGACTAATTCCTGATGGTGAAAGATTACACGCAGTCAATCAAGATCATGTAGAAGCTATCTCTGGAAAAATGTTTTTTACAGTTCCTGATGAGTTTGAGCATATCGTTTCTCGTTTGACCAATGCACAAAACTTGTTCAACCAGCATACTAGACAATCAGAAACGACTTCAAAATAATCCACTAGCGCCCTCAGCAGAAGGGTGTGTTGCTTGATAAACTTCAAACAGCTTTTTACGGCTAACACGCTTCCCCTACCACGCTAAAACAAGGCTTGAAATTTTATTTTCTTTCGCTTTATACTGATTACAGTTACTTGTCGGAGTGCTCAACTGAATTAATCCAGTGAGCTGAGACCGCGAAAGCGGGATCCGTTGAACCTGATCAGGCTAATACCTGCGAAGGGAACAAGAAAGTACAAAGTGGTAAGTCGTAAATAGTAAAAGTTAAACTATGTGGTATGGCATGAATTTGTCCTTCAGGATTTTGCATGCAATACTGGTCATGCTTTTGCGCACTTTGTATTCTCTCCTCCACTCCTGACAAGCATTTTATAACCTAAACTAACAGGCGAAAATGCTATGTCGACTCGACGCGAACAGCGCCAACAGGCGCAAGACTTTATTAATCAATTGGCCGGTGAGGCCTACCCTAATTCTACTCGTCACTACGAAAAAGGCAGCCGCGACGATATTAACGTTGCCATGCGACTGATTCACCAGCACGACAGCTTAATTGGCGGCACCGAAGAAAAGCCTATATTTGAAAGTAACCCACCCATTGGGGTTTACGATACTTCCGGCCCTTACGGCGACCCAGACGTTACCATTAACGTGCAAAAAGGGTTGGCGCCGCTACGAGAAAACTGGATTAAAGCCCGCGAAAACACGTACCAGCTTGAAGGGGTATCGTCGCACTTCGCGAAGCAACGTGAGCAAGATATTGTCACTGAAGATTTTCGTTTCACGCGCACGCTGAAACCACGCAAAGCCCTAGAAGGTAAAAATGTAACCCAACTGCATTACGCTCGCCAAGGTATTATAACGCCCGAAATGGAATACATTGCCATTCGCGAAAACATGGGCCGCGACGCACTAAAAGACAGCCCGCTAAGCAATCAACACAAAGGCGAGCACTTCGGGGCTAACCTGCCTTCAAACATTACCCCTGAATTTGTTCGCCAAGAAGTGGCAGCTGGTCGCGCGATTATTCCCGCGAACATAAATCACCCTGAACTAGAACCTATGATCATTGGCCGCAATTTTTTAGTCAAAATTAACGCCAATATTGGTAATTCAGCGGTCACCTCGTCTATTGAAGAGGAAGTAGAAAAGCTAGTGTGGTCTACCCGCTGGGGCGCCGATACGCTTATGGATTTATCCACCGGCCGCAACATTCACGAAACACGCGAATGGCTGCTTCGCAACAGCCCTATTCCGTTAGGCACCGTTCCCATTTATCAGGCGCTTGAGAAAGTAAACGGCGTAGCCGAAGACCTTACGTGGGAGCTATTTAAAGACACCCTTATTGAGCAAGCCGAACAAGGGGTAGACTACTTCACCATTCACGCAGGCGTATTGCTTGAATACGTACCGCTTACCGCAAACCGGGTAACGGGTATTGTGTCCCGTGGCGGCTCGATTATGGCCAAGTGGTGCTTAAGCCATCACAAGCAAAGCTTTTTGTATGAACGATTCCGCGATATTTGTAAAATTTGCGCCGCCTACGATGTGTCGCTTTCTTTAGGTGATGGATTACGCCCAGGCAGTGTGGCCGATGCCAATGATGAAGCCCAGTTCTCTGAACTTCGCACCTTAGGTGAGCTGACTAAAATAGCCTGGGAATACGATGTTCAGGTTATGATTGAAGGCCCAGGGCATGTGCCAATGCACATGATCAAAGCCAATATGGAAGAGCAGTTAACCCATTGCCATGAAGCGCCTTTTTACACATTAGGCCCCCTAACTACTGATATCGCGCCAGGTTATGACCACTTCACGTCTGGAATTGGTGCCGCTATGATAGGTTGGTACGGCTGCGCCATGCTTTGTTATGTTACCCCTAAAGAGCATTTGGGTTTGCCCAACAAAGAAGATGTTAAGCAGGGGCTAATTACCTACAAAATTGCGGCACATGCTGCCGACTTAGCGAAAGGCCACCCCGGTGCGCAAATTCGCGATAACGCCATGTCGAAAGCCCGTTTTGAGTTTCGTTGGGAAGACCAGTTCAACCTCGCATTAGACCCCCATACCGCCCGCGCTTATCACGATGAAACCCTGCCCAAGGCCTCGGGTAAAGTGGCACATTTTTGTTCTATGTGCGGCCCCAAGTTTTGCTCTATGAAAATTTCTCAAGAAGTGCGAGATGTAGCCAAAGCTAATCAGGAAGCTGCGCAACAAGACAGTGCTCTTCAAGAAAAAGCACTGCAAGAAAAAGGCATGCAAGACATGGCTACCGCCTTTAATAACTCTGGAGCTGCGCTATATCACGGTGCCGATACCAAGGTGCAGCTGCCGTGATAGAAACAACAAGAGGCTTATTTAAAGCAACACAAGCCATGAGCGAGGAACCCGTTGTATGGGCTATTGGTGGCATAGATACAAGTGGAGGCGCGGGTATAACCCGCGACGCCATTACCCTTGCTGATATAAATGTGCATGCATGCGTATTAACCACCCAGGTCGCAAACCAATCACATTCGATAATGCGAAGCGCATCCGCGCTAAGTATCGATACACTCAATGAACAATGGCAAGCACTCGAAAGCGACCTTCCACCTAGGGCAATAAAGATTGGCGCTATTGCAAACTCTGTTCAAGCCCTATTTTTGTGTGAGCATGTAGTAAAAATAAAACAGTATAAAACCGCTAACTGTTTTGTCGTTTGGGATCCTGTATTGGTAAGTTCGTCAGGAGGCGTTTTAGGTGAACTCAGCCAACATAGTATTGATACGCTTATTGCGACTGTGGATGTTGTAACCCCTAACGTGAAAGAGTTAGCACAGTTAACCGGCTGGCCTGTGCACTGTGAAAAGTCTCTATTAGCCGCGGCACAAGCGCTTATTGCCCGTGGGGCTCAAGCTGTTTACGTTAAAGGCGGCCACGCCCACTGGCAAAGTACAGCAATTGATACTTTCGTGTCAGCGCAGGCGATTCGAATTTTCCAACAACCCCGAGACAACATGGGTAACCTTAGAGGCACAGGTTGCATGTTTTCCAGTGCATTAGCCGGTTTTGTGGCAAGTGATTATGATATTCAAGATGCGCTAACCCTTGCTAATGCATACCTGCATAAAGTGCGTAACGCGTCGGTATTTTCAAGCAGTTCTGTCTGTTCTGCCGACCAAATTCATTGCGCAGGTTTAGTTGGCTTTCCTTTAACGCCGGTACACTATCCTTCTGTCCGCTATGGTGAAAATGACCCTGTTTGGCACAAAACCCCGATGCAATTTCCTAAATTAACCGACACATCACTAGGGATATACCCAGTGGTTAGCGATGTATCGCAATTGGAGGTACTGGTAAAAGCAGGCGCCGCGATTATTCAATTGAGAATAAAATTTGGCACTGAAGATTCCAAGTCGATACAAATAGCGAAGGCTGTAGAGGTAGTAAAGAACACACCTTGTCAGTTATTTATTAACGATGACTGGGAATTAGCCATCAAGCATGGTGCCTACGGCGTACATTTGGGGCAAGAAGATCTCGAAACGGCGAATTTACAGGCCATTTCCCGTGCAGGGCTTAGGTTGGGTGTTTCTACCCACGGTTACTGTGAGCTTCAACGCATTAAAAGGCTAAGCCCCTCTTACATTGCACTCGGTCATATCTTTCCCACCACCACAAAAGACATGCCGTCCAAACCACAAGGGCTCGATCGCCTTTCACGTTACGTTCGGCTTTGTGCAGATATCCCTACGGTGGCCATTGGCGGTATTAATTTGTCACGAATTAACACGGTAGCCAGTACTGGCGTGTCGGGTATTGCCGTTGTGCGAGCCGTTACACAAGCAGCGGATCCCGCTGCGGCATTTCACGACTTGTTAAGGCGGATGAATGATGCCGAAGATAATGGCGAATATATTGCCGAAAATATTGGCGAAGACAGGGGAGACAGAATTGCCGAGCCTGGCGCATCAGTTCAACACGGCCTTAGCTATGAATAATGTGCACTTATCTGCCGATGACATCAGCCGCTATAGTCGCCAGTTGATGCTAGATGACATTGACGAAAAAGGGCAAGCGCGCCTTAAACACGCTTATGCGGTTATCATCGGGCTAGGTGGGCTGGGCTCCTTGGTTGCGCGTTACTTGGTAGGTGCAGGTATTGGCAAAGTATTGCTGGTAGATAACGACACTGTGGATAAAAGTAATATTCATCGGCAAGTGCTGTTCAACCAAGACCATATCGGCCAGCACAAAACCCAAGCTAGCTATGCCCAATTGCGCCTTGTAAACCCAAACACCCAAATTGAACTGGCCGAGGTTCAAGCAAATAGCAGTAACTTAGTCTCATTGATATCCGGTGCCCATTGCGTGCTGGATTGCAGCGACAACATCACTACCCGAAAAGCCATTAATGCCGCTTGTGTTAACCAGCGCACAGCACTTTTTATTGCTGCCGCCAGCCAGTACAGCTGGCAAGCGATAAACCTGCAATTGAGTGAAAAAAACAGTGGCTGCTACGCATGCCTACTTGCGCACACAAGGGTACAAGAAGACTGCATCAGTCAAGGTATTTTAGGCCCTGTGGTAGGCATGGCAGCATGCTTTCAAGCCACACAAGCATTGCTGTACATGGCGAATCCGAAGACAAATATTACGTGGGGGCAATACCACATTATGAATGTGGCCACTGCGCAGTTTCAGTCTTTTTCACTTCCGGCCTTTGAACACTGCGAGGTATGCCAATGTCCTTTATAACTATTTTATTAAATGATGCACAGATGAGCTGCGCCCCAAACACGTCAGTGTTAGCTTTTCTAACAGACCAAAACATAGGCCAAGACATAAGCCAAAACGGTGTGGCTGTGGCTAAAAACGGCACTATTTTGGCCAAGCCGCTTTGGGATGAAATCCACTTACAAAACAACGATAAGCTTGATATTTTCACGCTTGTAGCAGGAGGGTAAATGCTTACCTTAGCGAATCAAACTTTTTCATCTCGCCTATTAATGGGCACGGGTAAATTTAGCTCGCCAAGCATAATGAAACGCAGCGTAAAAAGTGCCAAAAGCACTATAGTAACCTTAGCCATGAAGCGGCTTTCTGCGCATATTGAGCATGATAATTCCTTAGCACTTTTAAGAGAATTAGACGTTACGCTATTACCGAACACCTCTGGCGCCAAAAACGCACAAGAAGCCATTTTTGCTGCTGAGTTAGCCTATGAAGTGCTCGGTTCGCCATGGATAAAGTTAGAAATACACCCTGACCAACAGCACCTTTTACCAGATCCTATCGAAACTCTACGTGCCGCCGAAGTAATAGTGAAAAAAGGCTTCAATGTGTTGCCTTATTGCCATGCCGACCCTGTGCTTTGTAAGCGGTTAGAAGAAGTGGGCTGCGCAGCGGTTATGCCATTAGGCGCACCTATTGGCACCAATCAAGGGTTACAAACCGCGCCTTTTTTGCGCATTATTATTGAACAAGCGAATGTACCCGTTATTGTTGATGCGGGCATTGGTAAGCCTAGCGAAGCCATGGCGGCCATGGAAATGGGCGCTGATGCTGTGTTGGTGAACACAGCTATTGCTACTGCAAGCAATCCTGTTGCCATGGCGAGCGCTTTTTCTAAAGCCGTTGAAATAGGCCGTAAAGCTTATGAAGCCGGCATGCCTATTACTCATCAAGAAGCCCAGCCTTCTAGCCCCTTAACCCAGTTTTTGGTGCAGGAGTAATTTGAAAATGGGCATTGCAAGCACACTCATGTCGCAAGATTTAACGAATATAGCGCTTTCTATTCAAAGTAAAACCAACAAGCACGTAGAGCAAGCGTTAGGGAAAACCAGCCGCAATTTAGATGATTTTATGGCGCTAATATCCCCTGCTGCCACGCCTTATTTAGAAGAGATGGCCGCGCAATCACAAATGCTAACCCGCGCCCGATTTGGCAATACCATGGGGTTATTTGTGCCCCTATACCTTGCCAATTTATGTGCAAACGAATGTACATATTGCGGTTTCACCATGAGTAACAAAATAAAGCGTACGGTGCTGAATTTGAGCCAAATAGAAACCGAGATAGACGCTATTACCGATATGGGGTTTTCACAAGTATTGCTGGTAACAGGCGAGCACGAACAAAAGGTAGGCATGCCTTATTTTAGTGAAGTGCTACCGGCAATAAGGGCTAAAGCGAGCAACGTCATGATGGAAGTGCAGCCGTTGCCACAAAAAGACTATGAAACCTTAAAGACCCTAGGGGTGGATGCGGTATTAGTTTACCAAGAAACCTATAACCCTCAAGCGTACGCAAAATACCATACTCGGGGCAAAAAGCAGGATTTCTTATGGCGTTTGCAGGCCAGCGATCGTATTGGCGCAGCAGGTATTGATAAAATAGGTATTGGCGCATTATTAGGGTTAGGTGACTGGCGTACCGATAGTGTGATGACTGCCCTGCACGGCCAGCTTATTCAGCAGCATTACTGGCGAAGTCGGGTGGCTATTTCTTTCCCGCGCTTACGACAGTGCGAAGGCAATACCAACGATTCAGTTAATTTATTAACCCAGCAGTTTCCTAACGAAACGCAACTGTTGCAATTGATATGCGCTCACCGTTTGTTTAACCCACAAGCCGAACTGTCCCTATCTACTCGTGAATCGGCGCGATTTCGCGATGGTGTGTTACCACTAGGTATTACCTCTATGTCAGCAGGGTCGCAAACTCAACCTGGCGGTTATAGTGCGCCTTCAGAAGCGCTTAACCAGTTTGATATAGATGACACCCGCGCTGTAAATTTGGTAGCCGCCGCCATTGAAGCAAAAGGGTTGGAGCCGGTATGGAAAGATTGGATGGCTTTTAGTTAGCCATTCAATAAATACCTTATTTTCTGTCACACCCTTTTGTTTGTTTTTGGCCGTTATATATGGCTAAGACATGGCCTCGTCGTGCTATGTAAGCGATGAGTAATACTTATTGTTTCTGAGTGTTAATCCAAAAAGCCCTCTGTAAGCTACTATTACTAAGCAGCTTTGTTTTAACCGTGTGGAAAAGGATAGCAATGAAGAATAACAAACTACGAAGACTAGCGTTGGTTATGGGTGTGTTTACCCTAAGCTCACTTGCCGCGTGCGGCGATCATTCCAACCCAGACTCCCACGAGCACCCAAAAAAAGAATCAACAAAACAAAGTACAAACGCTTCACTCCCAACCACTACCGAATACTTTACTGATGACGTGATTGTTAGTGATGGCCTTGTAGACTGTACATTGAGCGATGGCAGTGAATCTTCGTGTTATATCGTTACTATGCCGGTAAATAGCGGTATAGACGTTGGGCACGACAAAGGGCCGTGGTGCCCGCGTAATATTAACGATACCGCTGAAGACGCGGGAATTTGGTTGAGTGATAACCAAGTATACGATGCGGATGGCAACTTTATAGAAAACCTAGCCACCTTCTATAGTGATGACAATTGGCAGCTGTTTAACCCTGAAACGGGTGAAGTTAAAGTGACCGATAGCAAAGATGCCTGCCTTGCTGCTGCGCGCCCCGATGTTGCCCCCGAATATCAGAACTACTGCGTTGAATGCCAACCTGAATACGCGGAAGATGTTGAACCACAAAAATACCTTATTCCCGCCTACCCTAAAAAAGCATCACGCATTACCCAATTCGACCCTCATGGTGGAGTAGGCCTTGCTTTCAACGGTATTAAGATGGATGCGCCTGCGCCAGTTGATGCCATTTTAGGGGCTTACACTCTTGCCCCCTTTGATGACTGTGGCGGACACGTTAATCCTCATGTTGGGTACCATTACCATGCCATTACCGAATGCTCATCTATTGATACTGCGCTTTCTACCCACGGCAAAATGTTAGGCGTAGCACTAGACGGTTTTACTATTTTTGAACGTAAACTCCCTGATGGACAAGTACCTGATGATCTTGATGACTGCGGCGGGCATGCTCTAGATGGAAGTAGCGTTGATAAAGAGAAAGAGGGTGACATCGGTTACCACTACCATGCTGGCGATGCCGGAAGTAACCAAATTTTAGCCTGTTTCAGTGCACCTCAAGGTTGCGCTATACAGGGTGACAGTATGCAGTGCGATACCAAGCGAGGTGGCCCTGGTGGTCTTGGTGATCATCCTCCTGGTGGCCCTCCTGGAGGTCTTCGTGATGATGGCCCTCCCGGGGATCTTCCACAAAATAAGCGCCTTCCTAGTGACGCATCTTAGTAGAAAAAAGCATTAGTTTTTCTAACGTGAAAATTTAATAAATGTTTTTTGCGTTATGCTTATTTTGCCTCTACAATCCGCGCAAATTTTAGCCAAGCCTTTTTATACTCAAAAGTTCAGGCTTGGCTTATTTCGCTACCGCACTTAGCGGTGAATGCACTTTTATTTTTATTAAAAAATAACCCCCAAGTAGGACAAGTCGTTGGACACTGTAGAATTTATTCAAATTCGGAGATTTATTGTAAAGCTTGGCAAAATGCTGCACAAATACGGCACGCCTGCTTTTCGACTAGAAGCTTACTTACTAGAAGTTGCCACCTACTTAGGCGTGCACGCTTCATTTATTTCCACACCGACTTCATTAACTTTTGTTATTTGGAGTGACAGACACGAAGATGAATACAATCATGCTTCTCGCCTACTTCCCGGCGACCTAGACATGAACGCGCTATCACTTACCGATGAGCTTGCAGGCTCACTACTAAACGGTGAGCTTACTCTAGCAGCAGCCGATAAACGCCTTGATGAAATTGATGCTATGGGTAGCCCCTATGGGAAATGGCTTACGGGTGGCGCCTTCGGTATGGCTACCAGCGCCTTTGCCATGCTAATGGGTGCAAGCTGGGCTGAAATTGGTTGGTCAGGTTTACTAGGCTTACTTGCCTATGTATGGACATTGTGGTCCGAGCGTTCTAAGCGGGTTAATTTAATGCTAGAACCGGCTACCGCTTTCATTGCTGCCCTACTCGCGTGTGCTATTGGTACTTACATCGACCCAGGTATTAACATTCCTCTTATTGTACTTTCCTCGGTAATAGTATTTGTTCCTGGGCTTGCCCTTACCATGGGGCTTGCCGAGCTTTCGTCCCGCAATATGGTATCGGGCACTGCTCGCACCATGGATGCAGTAATGCAGTTGTTTAAGCTTTATTTCGGTGCTTTTTTAGGCGTATCGGCAGGCTTTAGTTTATTTGGCGAGAACGTATACCAACCGGCTGAGTCTTTGCCTTATTGGGCAACGTGGTTATCGGTATTTCTATTATGTTTAGCGCTAGTGGCTATTTTTCGCACCCGGGTTAAACATATTCCATGGGCCATGGCGGCGGCCTTTATTGCATACAGTGCCACGGCGTGGAGCTCTGATTACATGAGCCCCGGATTAGGCGCATTCGTGGGAGCCTTCGCCCTAGGGCTTTTTGCCAATGCTTTCACCCGCATTGCAAATCAGCCTGCTACCATTGTGGCTATGCATGGGCTAATTGTATTGGTGCCGGGGTCTAAAACTTATATTGGGTTGAACTCGTTTATTTCGGGGCAAGACTTTGTACAAGCTGATCATTTAGGTCAAGAAGTGTTCTTGATTTTTATGTCGCTAGTAGCAGGGCTTATATTTGCTAACGTTGTAATGCCAACTAAAAAAGCCCTGTAGTGCGGGGGTAGTTTAGCAAGATACATCGACTTTTCGTCACGTATTCATGCTTGTAAAAGGTATCATTTGGAAAATAACAGCGTTATGAATAACGCTGTTATTCGCCCTATTTTAATAGCTTCATTAACGCCTTTCCTAAACGCACATTAAGCGCCCCTGCGGCGACGGCTTCAGCGGAATTCTCCATAAATTTTGCACTTAACGAACCGCCAATTTGATTGGCTACTTCATCGGTAGCCAAGTCGAATACCCCCTGTGCGGCAATATTTTGGGCAAGTACGCCGAGTAGTTTCCAATTGCCTATGGTGCCAGGTCGAAGGCCATAAATTTTGGCCATGCGCCTTATGGTACGAAAGCTTATCCACATGACTGCAAAAGTTTGAATTAAGTTATTTGGGCTAATAAATGCCAAGCTTCCTGCGGTAATCGATTCTTTGTTAAGTACTTTTTGCGCTTTTTGCTGCACCGCGTTTAATACCGTATCGTGATACAGCCCCAGCCGCTCTTTAGCAGACATATCATTGTGAAGCTGCTTTTGGTAAATAGCGAAACAGTGCGCAGCATAAGACGATGAGGTAAAACGGCTACCATGGCGTTTGAGTACTTTGTCGACGGTCTCAATGCTATCTTCACCGGTTAACGAAGCGATAGTTTGCCCATCATCAATGGCCTTATTGATTTGCTTATAACCTCGCCATTCTCGAAAGCTCAAATAACTGAAACAGGCCACAAAACCACTAAGTAGTGCGGCCAAAGCAGTGCTAGCAATGGGATGCTCGGCTACGCTTGCCGTAAGCGTGGTGTAGGCATCGAAAACAAAGAAGCCAATAATGGAAAGTACACCTAGCCCCAAGGTTAACCCACCAGTAGAAATACGCGCTTTTGCGCTGTCCATTTGCCATTCGTTGGTTTCAGTTTTTGCGGGCATTGCAGTATCGGGGGGCCTAATATCAAGGCGCTGCTGTACCACTTTGGGGCGATAGGCCGGCGGAGCTGCACTTGTCGGTTTCTCGGTACTTTTATCTATCGAGCTTTGTTCATCTATCGAGCTTTGTTCGCTCATCGAGTCTTGTTTATTCATTGGAAACTCCTTCGGCCAACAAGAACTGGAGTAGTCTGTCCAACCCTCTGCCGGATAGTATTCGCGCCATATAGTCTTGCGGCACTTGGGTGTTCAATACTGGAAAATGTGCATCTGCTTCCATGGCTTTAAGTGAAGCCGGTATCGGTTCAAATGCCGCTTCTACATAACCATTCTCGGCATCTTGATAACGCAGTGCATTTGGCGAGCTGCCTTCATCCGTGACTTGTATTGCCGATACTAAAAAATGCTCAAATTTAATAGGCTTATCAACAAACCGAGCTCTTGCACCTTCAGTAACCTGCTTGAGTAACGATAACAAGTTTTCGCGCTCAGACACCGGGATTAAATCAGCTTTTGTGGCTACAAAAGCCACTCGGCCAATGGCTTCTTTGCGCATAACATTGCGGGCAAACCACCCTGTTTGGCCATACACAAAGGTGTCGGCCAAATGACTAAGCGTTTCTTTTAATTGATACAAATGCTGACGGCTGTGATTTAACCCTTCGAATAAATCCACCAAAATAATTTGTTTGTCGGTTTCCCGAAATACAGACTGCTTTAACGGCGTTAACCAGTCTTTTTGAAACCTCGTAAAATGCGCATCAAATACCTTGTACCAAGGATGAGATACATCGCTGGTAATACTTGATGGTAACGGCGCAAAGCCTAACTGCTGCCAATCAAAATCACTCGAATCTAATAAGAAGCTGCCGGGTTGTAGCAAGGATATTCCATTTTTTTTCGCCACCACTAAATAATGTCGATAGGCACTCACGAGCGCGTTAATGTTCTCTTGTGTGGGCAGTTGTTCGAAGTCAAAGGCGTTAACCACCGTTTTCCACTCATTCGCAAAATGCTGCTGAGGCCCGCTACTTAATTGCGCCCATGCAGAATCAGACCACTGAGCGTAGGTTTTACCTAGCATAGGAATATCGGTTATCCACTCCCCTGGATAGTCGATAAATTCAAAAACAATATCGGTGTGGGGCAAAAGGTGGCGCTTAATACTCATGGTTTGTGTTAACCGCACAACAAGCTTAAACCCATAAGCTTCTTCGGTAGCCTCAGGCCACCGACCTGATGCCAGCGCATCCATGTTCTCTTTGAGAGGGAAAGGCTTGTACCCGTCTATGGGTTCAATCCGCATGAATTCTACCTGTGAAGGCGGAAGATATCGCAACAAAGGCATACAAGCATAACCTTCTTCGCTGCGACTTTTCAGCATGGTCATTAAGCTGGTGAACAACATAGATTTTCCGCTTCGGCTTAAGCCGGTAATGGTAAATCTATGGGTTTCTTTACTGAAAATATCAGACAGGGTTTCCCCTGATGCTGACGCGGCTAAGCGCACCTTATCAAGTAAAGAAGACAAACTGTTTTGCATGAGCCACCCGTTCCCTTTTAGTTGCACTTAACCATACGTGCCTCTACATAATGTGGTCATTAATTGATGTAAGACAAGCATATTGCACGTTTTGTTACAACTTCCGCAATTTCACCTTAATCTAAGTTGACGACTATATGATGCACTGATACATAAGCTTATATGCATATAAGAATTTTTTTACTTTGTGCTTAGTCTTTACCGTTAATAGTAAAAAGGATCATCAAATGAGCAAGTCGTACCCTGATATAACTAAACGCATTTCAGATAACATGAAGTCTCTTCGCGCTGGCATACCCGACACCATGCAAGGTTTTTCAGCTATGGCGAAAGCAGCAACTCAAGACGGCGCCCTAGATAAAAAAACCAAAGAGCTAATTGCATTAGCCATTGGTATTTCAACGCGGTGTGACGGCTGCATTGGCTTTCATGTAAAAGCATTGGTCGATTTAGACGTAACCAAAGAAGAGTTAGAAGAAACACTAGGGATGGCAATTTATATGGGCGGTGGCCCGTCACTGATGTACGCTGCTGATGCCATGTTAGCCTACGAGCAATTTACTCAGGGGTAATATGCATTAACCGAATTTAGTATGCTGGCTTTGGCTAAAGCGCCTTTAGATAAAGCCGCCTTCGCACTTTTGCAATATGCACTTTTACTGAACCCACTAGTGCTGAGCGGTTTTGCCAAACAGCTTTCGATTTATACGGTTTTTAGCTGAGTGCCAGTGATTCTTTGGCAAGGTAGGCGCGTTCTCGATAACGTGATCAAAAGGAATATCAGCCAACTGTACCGGTGCAACATGGGCGCAAAAAATAGTTTCTATAGACGACTGCGCAATACGTTGTAGCGACTTTCGATATTGATTTGGGTGGCATAAGGGGTAAGGTGGTACTAACTCACCTTTTACTTTTACCAATAAATCGGCCACGTACGCTTGCCGCGTAGGTTCGTGCATAATGGTAAGATCGTGGTCAGTGTGCCCCGGAGAATAAAGTACCTTCCACTCGTTAAAAAAGGGCAGATTTTGCTCGTCTTCCAGCAAGATATCAGCCCGCAATACAGGGTTATACCAAATAGACTCACGCTGCTTACCTATGCGGTTTGCTACCCACCACGTCAGGCCCAAATCAATGGCGTGGGCTGCTCTGCCCATTAAGCCAGCATACCAGCTTTTTGCTTTTGGGTGCGCGGCAATAGACGCCCCGGTTAACGCCTTAATTCTTGCAGCGCCACCAGCATGATCAGGGTGCATGTGCGTTACCACAATCAATTTTAGGTCGCTTAAAGGCCGATGTAAGGTCTCAGTAATAAACTGGCTCACCGTTTCTACATCGGCGCGACTACACCCATCTAATAGCAGTAAGCCATGCTCGTGCTCTGCTAGATAGATGTGTTGAATGTAGCCCGAAAGGGTATGGATCTTCATTTAGATTCTCATGGCGTTGAGTTGAACGCTGTCGTTAATACTACGTGGATTGTGGGTGTGACTTATTTTTGTAGCAAAACACGCCAACAATTCGTACTGAAATACTAACAAACATTACACATAACAACCAGATCAAGCAAACAACTGTAATACCAGAGCCTTAAGCCACATTAACCCTGGCTCGCCTTCTTGATGCTGATGCCAGTACAGATGTGTTTCCAATGCGGGTAAGTTGAAGGGCAGTGCCGCGATACTTAAGTTTTCGTCAGCAAGGGCGCTGGCAATAGAGCCTGGTAAGGTTAACAGCGCGTTGGTGTTCGCGGTAACCTCTGCCGCAGCCCGATAATTTTGACAACGCCATAGCGAAGGGCGGCTGACTCCAAGTTGCTGTAGGGCAATCTCCTCTACCGAGGCCCCTTTTATTCGATTCGACACCGTAATATGCCGTGCATTTAAATAAGCCGCTGCACTTAGGCTATCACGCAAAGCATGCTGTGTATTCATTAGTACGGCGTAGTTATCACGGGTTAGCAAACAATGTTCAACTGGCGGTGAAATGGGCCGGCCAATGTCTACCACTAAATGTAAATTGCGATTACTTAGGTCGGCTACCATGGTGTCGCGATTTAATCGCGCACTCACAATTTCGACATTAGGGGCGTGAACTTCAAGCTTGGCTAGTAGTGCCGGTAAAACACTAAGCTCTAGCGACTCTTGCATAGCAATAACGAAGCGCTGATGGCTGTGAGCAGGATTAAATTCGGTAAATTCACTTAGTGCGCGGCGAATATTAGCTAACGCTTCTAGAATTTGAGGTGCTAACCGTTCGCAGGCGGCCGTAGGCAGCATATGGTTTTTTTCACGAGCAAATAGTGGGTCGCCAAGAATTTCGCGAAACCGTCGCATGGCGTGGCTAACCGCTGATGGCGTGATATGCAGCGACTCTGCGGCATGGGTCATGTTACGCTGCTGCCACAAAGCTTCAAACACTTTCAGTAAGTTTAAGTCGAGCTTTTCAAATTGCCGTTTATCTTGCATTAAGGCTTTCCCTTTAATACCTAAACCGCCCCACAACAAACTACGCTGAAAAACAGTGCTAAAGCCACCTATTGAAACCGGCTCTCAACATCACAGCGCAGTGAATAGCATTCACAATACTATCGGACTAGATTTCATTTCATTCATTCTAGTAACTAAACTACGCTATAGCTATCAAATTTATTACCCACTGCTTTTAAGCTACTAGCCATTTGTTAAGCACCCGAGGATAGTCATGGATTTTTCGCATAACGATAAAACAAACGCCCTACTCGAAAAACTTGATGCATTTATTGCTGAACATATCGAGCCCATTGAAAATGAAGTTTATGATTTTCATCATAAAGAGAACCACCACGGTGATTGGAAAAAGTGGAAGCTACACCCTGGCACCGAGGCACTAAAACAAAAAGCCCGCGAGGCAGGATTGGCTAATTTATTTTTGCCCGATGCTGAGCTTGGTAAAGGACTAACCACGCTAGAATATGCGCCTATGGCTGAGCGTATGGGCAGATTTCTTTTCGCCCCTGAGATATTCAACTGTAACGCGCCAGATACAGGCAACATGGAAGTGCTTTATCACTTTGGTAACGATGCGCAAAAAGCCAAGTGGCTTACCCCGTTGCTAGCAGGTGAAATACGTTCTGTGTTTGGTATGACAGAGCCTGACGTAGCATCGTCTGACGCCACCAATATGGCAGCAACCATTATTGAAGATGGCGATGATGTAGTGATCAACGGCAAAAAGTGGTGGTCTACCGGTTTGGGGCATCCCAACGCTGCTTTCACTATATTCATGGGCTTATCTAACCCAGAAAATGACAAACACAGCCGCCATAGCATGGTGATTGTGCCACTAGATACACCAGGAATTACCATAACCCGTATGCTAGATGCGTATGGCGATTACGATGCCCCTTATGGTCATGGTGAAATGCATTTTGATAATGTACGGGTAAGTAAAGAAAACCTAGTGATGGGTTTAGGTAAAGGCTTTGCAATTGCTCAAGGCCGTTTAGGGCCTGGCCGAATTCACCACTGTATGCGCGCCATCGGCATGGCTGAAAAATCACTAGAGCTTGCCCTTAAACGTGGCCACGAACGGGTCGCGTTTGGTAAGCCCATTATTCGCTTAGGCGGTAATTTAGAGCGTGTTGCTGAAGCACGTATGGCCATAGAGCAAGCCAGACTATTAACCCTTCATGCCGCATGGAAGATAGACAACCTTGGCGTGAAGCACGCCATGACAGAAATATCTGCCATTAAAGTGGTGGTGCCTAACATGCTGCAATCGGTAGTAGACATGGCCCTGCAAATTCATGGTGGTGCTGGCATGTGTAGCGACTTCCCATTAGCACGCTTTGCTGCAGGTGCTCGCGCACTACGATTAGCTGATGGCCCTGATGAAGTGCATAAAGGCATGGTGTCGCGCATAGAGCTTAGAAAGTATCAATAAAACAGCCTTGAGCGGATAAACAGCCCTGAGCGGATGAACAGCCCTGAGCGGATAGACAGCCCTGAGCGGATAGACAGCCTTGAGCAGATAGACAGCCCTGAGCGAATAGACAGCCTTGAGCAGGTAAACAGCCCTGAGCGGATAACCAGCCTTGAGCGTTTATAAATAACCTTGAGCATTAAACAAAAAAAGAGGCCTACTTTTCTAAGTAGGCCTCTTTTTCTTATTCACTCTTCAGTATTAGGTGCTCAAACGAATGGTGTTCACGCTACTCACTGTCTTCGTTCAAACGACTATGAATGAGCTCAAGTTTGGCAAAACTTTTGTTTAACTCTGGGTTCGTCATGACTAACGCCAACACGTGTTCATAGCTTTCTTCGCGAGTTTGTTTGGTTAAAAATTTAATCATTTGGTCGCTAGGTAATCGACTCAAATCAATCCCTGTGCCAGTAGACATGGCTTGGATATACATTGCTCGCGCAGTTTTAACATACCGAGGCTCACAGGTTTTTTTGGCAATTTTGCTGCCTATAGGCCGATGATAAGAACAGAGCACGTCAAACTTCGCCACTTCATTTAATTCATGATACATATCCAAGAAATCAAATTTGGCTTTATTGAATTCACGCTGTAATTGCGGTTTTGTTTTTTGTCCAAGTATTTCAAATTTCTCATACTGTCGAGTTTTATCATGCTGCGCAAATACTGCACTACTAAACAGAATAGAAGCTGCTGTGAATAGGCCTGCTAAGTGCTTTATGGTAGCGCCAGATATAGCGGAAGTGGTGTGTGCCTTCATCATTTGTTCCCTTTTTGATGCGTTAAATTCAACCTAGCACATGTACGATTTATAGGCAAAAAAATAGCTATTGTGCCTTCTGCTACCGCTTGGGGCTTGGGCTCGCGCCTTTCTTGGCAAAACCTTCTTTTTAAGCCATGCTACCCACGGTGCTTTTAAATCGACGTAGGGCAATATAATAAAATACCCCACCAATAAATGTTAGCGCAATAAGTTGAGGGTACACCACACTTAGCCCAGCCCCTCTGTACAGCACACCTTGTGATGCCATAACAAAATGAGTATTAGGCGCAATAAGCATAATGTTTTGAATTAAGTCAGGCATACTTTCTCTTGGTGTTACACCACCAGACAGCAACTGAAGCGGTAATAATACTAGAATCAATAAAAGCCCAAACTGTGGCATAGAGCGCGCGATGGTTGCCATGAATATACCTAAACTGCTCACCGCAAATAGGTGAATAGCCACCGCCAGCATAAATAACCACACATCGCCATTAATGGGGACACCCAACACGTATTGAATGACCAAATACACCGACATGAGTGTAGCAAGCCACACCATCAATAAGGTAGCGGCAATTTTCGATAACATTATTTCACTGCTTGATACAGGCATTGCCAATAAATGCTCTATTGTACCCCGCTCTTTTTCTCGAATAAGCGCAGCGCCCGATAAAATAATCGCAATCATCGTCACCGCATTAATGAGCTCCATCACTGAACCAAACCAGAAACTTTCTAAGGCAGGGTTAAACCGCGCGCGCATGATTAAATCTACGGTATAACTGGTTTCTGACTTGTACCCCGCCACGTAAGCGGCCACCTCTTCGCCGATAATTTCAGTAATATAGCCGTTACCGGTAAACGCCTGGCTAATGCGGGTAGCATCTACGTTAACTTGCACATCAGGTACTGAACCCTTCATTACGTCTTTTTCAAATTCAGGAGGTATCGTCACGACAAAGGTGTACTTTCCCGTATCTAAGCTGGGGGTAACGTCTTGTTCAGAAATAATGACGGGGGTTAAAAAATAGGGAGGCACAAAGCCGTCTATCACCCGATGAGAAAGCTGCGAACGGTCATGATCCACAAACGCAATCGGCGCGTTATGCAAAGACTCAGGTACTGCTGTGGCCGCCGTGTAAATGTTTAAGGTGAACACATAGAAAATGAGCACCAACATCACAGGGTCGCGCCATAAGCTCCATAATTCTTTTACACTAAGATGCAATACATTGTTAAGTTTCATTACTTAGCGTTCCTGTTTCTTAAGTAGCGCCACTGACAACCACAGGGTAATAGGAATGCTGATAGCGATGGCATACACCGCAAAATCTAATGAACCAAAGCCCAACCCTTTACTGAAAATGCCTCGACTGGCTAATAAAAAGTAACTAATGGGATGCATCTCACCAATAATTTTTCCTGCGCCCTCTAGTGCTGAAACCGGCGTGATCATGCCCGCAAATTGTACCGCAGGTACCATGGTTCCTATGGTAGTAAGTAGAATAGCGGCAATTTGGCTGTTGGTAAAAACAGACGCCAACAAGCCAAAACTGGTAGAAAAGGTCACAAACAATAACGCGATTATGGCAAACGCGAAGACATCGCCTTTAAGCGGTACTTTAAAAAAGTACACCGCCATCAGAACCAATAAAATGAAGCTTACAAACGAAGTAAGGATATAGGGCACTTGTTTGCCCAGCAGAAATTCGAGTTTCGATACTGGCGTCACATACAAGTTAATAATTGAGCCTAGCTCTTTTTCTCGCACCACGGCTAACGAGGTAAGCAACGCCGGTATCATCAATAACAGCATTGGAATAACCGCAGGTACAATGGCAACTAAGCTTTTAATATCGGGGTTATACAAGTAGCGCGATTGCACATCAATCAGCGAGGTAGAAGTGGTCGTGCTCATTTGAGAAGCTTGTTCTAACAACCAGGTTAAGTGAATGCCTTCAACATAGCCTTCAATAGTTTCGGCTCTAGAAGGCATAGAACCATCTATCCATGCGCCAATTTGTACGTTCTCACCTTTATGGAGCTTTTGGCCGAAGTCCGGCGGTATCTCAATGGCCAGTGACAACTCGCCACTTTTCATTCGCCGGTCCATGTCTTCGTAACTGGTAATATCAGGCTGGGTGACGAAATATCGTGAACCTGCAAGGCTATTGGTGTATTGCTCACTGATGGCAGACTTGTCGCGGTCGAACACCGCATATTGTAAATCTTCTACATCCATGGTTATGCCGTAGCCAATGACCAGCATCAATACGATAGAGCCTAAAAATGCCATGGTTAAGCGGATAGGGTCGCGCATTAACTCCAGCGTTTCACGGGTGGCATAACTCATTAAACGTTGTAGCGACTGTCTATAGCGGCTCTTTTGTTTTGTAGCCGCAGGCACTGCACGGGTATCTTCTTTTTCTGGGCTGGCTTCTTGTCCCGCTGAAGAAACACCTTTCTTCAAGCTAGCCTCTTCGCTTTGCACATCATCTTTACTTGGCTGCGCGGCTTCTAAGTAGTCGATAAACGCTTCTTCTAAGCTCGCAGCTTGCTTGTGGGCCACAATGGCCTTAGGTGAATCAGTTACCAGCACTTTGCCAGCGTGCATAAGCGAAATGCGATCGCACCTTGCCGCTTCGTTCATAAAGTGTGTGGAAATAAAGATAGTCACACCATCTTCTCTGGCCAAGGTGATGAGCAAACGCCAGAAATTATCCCTCGCGATGGGGTCTACCCCCGATGTGGGTTCATCTAGAATCAGTACTTCAGGTTTGTGTACCATGGCCACCGCCAACGACAACCGTTGACGCAACCCTAACGGTAACGATGCGGGCAACGCATCTTTGTGATGACTTAGTGAAAAGCGCTCAAGCATCTCTTGTACGCGAGCCTCACGCTGCTTGTTATCTTGAGTATTAGCCTGTGTAAATAGCCGCGCGTGTAGTACCAAATTTTGTTCAACGGTAAGCTCGGTATACAAGGAAAAGCTTTGCGACATATAGCCCACGCGGTATCGCGTGGCAATGTCGTTCGGATCTAATACGCTGCCTAACATCCATGCTTCGCCAGAAGTTTGTGGCAGAAGGCCAGTCAGCATTTTCATGGTGGTAGATTTACCGCAACCATTCGAACCCAAAAAGCCAAATATCTCGCCTTTTCGAATAGAGAAACTGACGTTATCAACCGCAGTAAAATCACCAAACTTCATGGTGAGACTTTTCGCCTCTATGGCAATAGGCGCGTGAGCACTTTCATCTATGGGGGTAATAACCACGGGCAAGTGGTTACGTTTTATCGATTCGGGCAATAGGGCAATAAATGCCGACTCTAGATTATCCGTTTGGGTTTTCGCCAGCAGTTCTTTCGGCGTACCTGTGGCTAACACCTTGCCATCGTTCATGGCAATAAGATGTTCAAATTGCTGCGCTTCATCCATATACGCGGTGGCAACCAGCACCGTTAGATCAACCTGCCCTTTTCGAATATCCGCAATTAAGCGCCAAAATTGACTGCGCGCTAACGGATCTACGCCGGTAGTAGGCTCATCTAAAATCAGTAATTTAGGATCGTGAATAAGGGCACAGCATAAGCCTAACTTTTGCTTCATTCCACCAGACAGCTTGCCCGCAGGGCGAGATAAAAAAGGAAACAGCCCAGTACGCTTAGTTAAATTATCGATACGTTTGCGGCGTTCGGCGCGTCCGTGCCCAAATAGCTTGGCGAAAAACTGTAAGTTTTCTTCAACCGATAAGGTGGGATATAGATTCTTGCCCAATCCCTGTGGCATGTAGGCAATATCCGCACAAATGGCTTCTCGGTGAGCCCGCTCACGCATGTCGCCATCAAGGACATTAAGCGTACCTTGCTGCAACGCCCGTTCACCAGCAATAAGCGATAAAAGCGTAGATTTCCCCACGCCATCAGGCCCAATGAAACCTACCGTTGCACCGCGCGGAATGTGAAGTGAGATGTCTGCGATGGCGGTAGTTGATTTGTAATGAACCGTCAGACCTTCGCAGGTAATGACGTCTTTCATAGCGCAACCAATTCAGGCACATCACTTGGCCACGCGGCATCATCATCAAGCTTAACCCATACCACGCCAGGCAGGCCTGTCTTCACTTTTTCAATATGCTTTTGCAGCAAGTCTTTTGGAATTTGTGCTTTTACCCGGAACATCAATTTTTCTCGCTCACTTTCAGTTTCCACTGAACGAGG
The DNA here is from genome assembly GCF_017653625.1 of Alteromonas sp. K632G. Classification (NCBI taxonomy): domain Bacteria; kingdom Pseudomonadati; phylum Pseudomonadota; class Gammaproteobacteria; order Alteromonadales; family Alteromonadaceae; genus Alteromonas; species Alteromonas sp. K632G. Next base: position 67,640 of record NZ_JAGGDM010000005.1, on the reverse strand, counting down.
CGTAAATTGGGCGACATCTGCCACATAAGAAATGCTGGCGGGAATAGAAATATCAGATGCAGCATCTAAAACAATACGTGCTTCAGAGCCAATAGAAAGCCGCCCTACTTGGGTAGCAGGCAAATAGAACGTCATATAAACATTGGTTAAATCCACAAGGCTAAGTACACGCCCGCCTGCAGCAACCACTTCACCAGGTTGCACAACACGGTATTGAATACGCCCGTTGCGCGGTGCTTTTAATAACATATCGTCTATTTCAGATTCAATTTGCGCGATGGTGGCATCGCTTGCCGTTACCGCCGCTTGGGCTGACAAGTACTGAGATTTAGAGGCTTCAATGGTAGCATCTGCGGCAGCAAGTCTTGCCGAAGCAGCATTCACTGCGGCCTTTGCACTTTCTACCGTGGTTAAGTTATCTTCGGCTAGCTGTTTCGAGACCGCACCGGTTTTTGATAATTCATTGGTGCGTCTTGCATGGGCTTCTGCCGCTTTTAGTTCCGCTTCGGTTTGAAGCAACGCGGCCTGTAAAGCCACCTTTTCGCTCTCACGCTGTGCAATGGCCATGTGCGCTGCGGCTACTGCACTTTGCGCCTGCACGCGCTGTGCATTGGCTTGACGAAGTTGGCCTTGAATAGTCGTGGTATCAAGCTTGGCGACTAGCATTCCCTCTTCTACTTGCTCACCTTCATCCACATAAATGGCTTCCACTCTTCCCGCTACCTTAGCAGCAATACCAATTTCAATCGCTTCAATTCGACCATTACTCGACACCACATCTTCTTGCTCTGCACCACCGAAGAAGGCGTTATAACCAAGCACCAATAATACAATCAACAAAAAAACTAAAACGAAGGGGGTCTTCTTCACTGTCTTCACGGCAACGCTTCCTGTGTAATGAATCTCGCTGCCTGAGAAGCGCGAGTAGTTTCACGGTGTGGGGAACGCATAAGCTGCCCCCGTGATTTAATCAATTATTTGGCTTACTAGATGAACTACCCATTTTACCTATTGGGAAAGAAGCATCTTTGTTCTAAATCAACAAAACGTAGTGTTGAGCTATTAGTAAGCTGAAGTTTATTAAACAGATGTTGCTTAGAAGCGTAAGCGAGGATATTTGTATGGAAAGTAAAAGAATATCGAACCTGATAAAGGTGCAAAAAATGAAAGTCGCCTCTACCTTTCTTGCACCTTTTTTACACCTTGAATAATCAAGTTTTAAGCAAAGCTTTTTAGCTAAAATCCTAAAGATAGAAGCGTTGAGCTAAAGGGTTTTGATAATAGAAGAAAAATCTAGCCCACCGTTTTCTTGTGCTTGTTCACAATACGCCCGATATAACTCGGCAGCTCTTTCTCCCATAGGCACTTTTGCTCCCACAGACTCAGCGCCCTGCATGGCTAAGGTCAAATCTTTCACCATAAGCGCTGCGGCAAAACCACCGGCAAAGTCATTATCCGCGGGGCTCGCTGGGCCTACCCCCTTTACTGGGCAGTAGCTGGTCATCGACCATGTTTGCCCCGACGCATTCGACGCAATATCGAAAAATACTTGTGGATCTAAATCTAGCTTTTCAGCTAGTTGAAACGCTTCACAGGTAGCAATCATGCTGGCACCTAGCAGCATATTATTGCAAATTTTAGCGGATTGCCCTGCCCCACATTCTCCCGCATGAATAATTTTCTTACCCATGGCTGAAAGTACTTTTTCTGCCTGTTCGAAGGCAGTGTTTTCGCCCCCCACCATAAAAGTAAGGGTACCGTCGCCTGCAGCCTTGGTGCCGCCAGATACTGGCGCGTCTACCATAAGCAAGCCCTGCGTTTTTGCCATGCCGCCGACTTCCTTTGCAGTGGCCACATCTATGGTTGAACAATCTAACAGCAAGGTACCTGATTTTGCATTGGGCAATACGGTTTCTTCGTATATGCCCTTAACGTGTTTGCCAGCCGGTAACATGGTTACCACTGCATCGCAGCACTCTACGGCTTGCTTAGCAGACTCGGCTAATTCACAACCATTCTCTTTTGCCATGGCCATAGCATCACTACTTAAATCAAACGCCAATACGCTAAACCCGTTTTTCACTAGGTTTTTAGCCATGCCCGAGCCCATATTACCTAGGCCAATAAACGCAATTTTTTTAATCATCATTCACTCCAGATTTATGTCGTTGAACTCGGCCTATTCCATGGTAGGAATAACAAACGCATTGTCGTTAGTATCAGAACCATCAGGCCATCGCTGGGTAACGGTTTTCACTTTGGTCCAAAATTTAACCCCTTCCATACCGTGCTGATTGGTATCACCGAAGGCCGAACGCTTCCAACCACCGAAGGTGTGATAGGCAACAGGGACGGGAATTGGCACATTAATACCTACCATGCCCACGTTCACCCGTTGTGCAAACTCTCTGGCGGCATGGCCGTTTCGGGTGTAAATGGCCACGCCATTACCGTATTGATGATCGCTCGCCAACGATACCGCATGGTTAAAGTCTGTGGCGCGCACAATTTGTAGTACTGGCCCGAAGATTTCTTCCTGATAAGAGCGCATATCTGCCGTTACATTGTCGAACAATGTGGGCCCAATGAAATAGCCATTGGTGTGCTCTGGTATTTGCGACGTGCGGCCGTCGTAAATAAGATTCGCACCTTCCGATATGGCAAGTTCAATATATTCTTCAATACGTGACTTATGGGTAGCCGTTACCACAGGGCCGTAGTGCGCCGACTTATCTTCTGAATGGCTTACTTTAATAGCTTTAATGGCTGGAATAAGTTTGTCGATAAGCTTTTCTGCGGTGCCTTCACCTACTGGCACCACCACAGGCAATGCCATGCATCGCTCGCCCGCAGACCCATACGCTGCGCCCACCAAGTCAGCCACCACCTGATCTAAATCAGCATCTGGCATCACAATGCCGTGGTTTTTGGCGCCGCCCATGGCTTGAATACGTTTGCCAGCTCGAGCACCACGTTCATAAACATAATTGGCAATGTCAGATGAGCCCACAAAGCTGGCCGCTTTTACCTCTTGATGGTCGAGCAGCGCATCAACCGCTACTTTGTCACCATGTACCACGTTCAATACGCCTTTAGGCAACCCTGCTTGTAGCATGAGCTTGGCTAATTCAACAGGTACCGACGGATCCCGCTCTGAAGGTTTTAAAATAAAGGCATTCCCGCAGGCAATGGCTACGCCAAACATCCACATGGGTATCATTGCTGGGAAGTTAAACGGCGTAATACCCGCCACTACACCTAAGGGCTGGCGCATGGAATACACATCAATACCCGGCCCTGCGCTATCGGTGTATTCCCCTTTTTGTGCATGAGGAATACCGCACGCAAACTCAATAACCTCTAGTCCTCGTTGAATATCGCCTTGGGCATCAGATAGCACTTTACCGTGTTCGCTTGATAGCAACTGGGCAAGCCTGTCTTTGTCTTGCTCAACAAGGCGTTTAAATTCAAACATGACACGTGCGCGGCGTTGAGGGTTTGTAGCGGCCCATTCGCGCTGGGCTTTTTGGGCTACTTCAACAGCGTGGTTTACCGTTTCCACGGTAGCCAGCGTAACGTGGGCTTGAACCTTACCCGTGTTAGGGGCGAATACATCGGCGAGACGCTCGCCTTCAGCAATATAATCTTTGCCTTCAATAAAGTGCGTTATGGTTCTCATGGCCTACCTCGACAACTAAAAAATAAAACAGATTATTTACAATTTTGAAACCTTGCGTTAAAAACTGCAAGTCAATATAGTTACAGCACAGTGCTGCATTTTTGCAGCAAGTCAAAAAGGTAATCACGTGAATTGGGATGACTTAAGACTGTTTCTTGGCCTTGCCAGAAATGGAAAAATTAGCATTGCTGCCAGAAACTTACATCTTGATGCAACTACGCTTATTCGCCGTGTAAAAAGGCTGGAGACAGCCCTTAATTGCAACTTGTTTGAGCTAAGTAACAAAGGCTATTTACTTACCGATCACGGTAAGCGCTTAGTGCACTATATTGAACATGCAGAAAGACACATTTTAGAAGCGAAAAATGATTTAACCGACGAGCGTCAGGAGCTTTCCGGCACAGTAAGGGTCAGTGCATCGGAAGGGTTTGGTTCTTGGGTATTGGCCCCAGCGTTGGCTGAATTTAAGCAGCGCTACCCCGCTATTTGTGTGGAGTTAGTGGCAAACAGTGGCTTTTTGAATATCAATAAACGGGAAGCCGATATTGCCATTTTGCTAGAAAAACCCACGAAAGGCCTGTTGTACACTAAAAGACTTACCGACTACCGCTTAAATTTGTACATGCACGAAGATCTAGTAGCAGAGCATGGCGCCCCTAGCTCTATCGAACAACTAAGCCCCTTCAACTTGGTCAGTTATGTGCCCGATTTAATTTATGCACCCCAACTTAACTTCATTGAAGAATCGCTACTTTCGCCGCTTCACGCCCTTAAAAGCACCAGTATTAATGCGCAATTTCAAATGCTACGAAACAAAGCAGGTGTAGGTATTCTGCCTCATTTTATTGCCAAAAATGCCCATGAACTACAACCGGTACTGCAAGATAAAATAAACATTACCCGTACCTTTTGGCTGGCAACTCACCGCGATGTAAGGCACTTAGCCAGGGTGAATGTATTTTTAGATTGGTTGAACGATACCGTGCAACAACACGCTGACATCTTTTGAACTAGCCACAGGTTTGCCATGTTACTGTTTTCGCTAAGTTACACCTACATAAAAAAAGCGCCCGAAGGCGCTTTTTAGTGTTCTTTCTATTACATTTTAGAATGCGTAAGTTAGGCTCACAGAACCATTCACTGGTGCACCATAAAAGCCTATAGTATGTAGGCTAGTAATGTATTTTTCGTCAAAAATATTGTTGATGTTTGCACGCAAGGTAAGGTCGTTGGTTACCGCGTAGGTTGCATAGGCATTTGCTAAGAAGTAGCTGCCCTGCTCTACGTTGTAATCGGTGTTGCTGATTTCAGATTGCCATCTGCCGCCTAAGCCAACGGTAAGTGCTGGTACAGCTGGTAGTTCATAACCCAATTGGAAAGTCACTACATCACGTGGAGCCCATAGGTTCGCATCATTGCCCGCTTCATCTTCCACATCAATTGCGGTATACGATACTTGAACACGCAATGCATCAGTAATTTGACCGACCACTTCCACCTCAAACCCTTCAGACTCTACCGTAACACCTTCGTAGTAGTACTGCTGGTTTTCTGGGTTAATACCCGCAAAAGCAGCAAGATTTTCTTGGTCTGCTGTGAAGTATGCGAAGGTCGTTAATAGTTCGTCGTCTAACCACTGCGCTTTCACACCTGCTTCGAAGTTTTTGCCCTTAGTGGGTGCTAAAAATTGCCCCGACAAGTCGTATTGCTCTTGAGGCTGATACACATCTGAATAGCTTACATAAGTATTGATGTTTTCAGTTACCGCATAGGTCGCCCCAACATACGGGCTAGCTTCACTTTCTTCATTGTCGATAGTGGTGCCCGCATTGTTACCACTGCGCTCAAAATCAATTGCGTTGAAGCCCGCAATAACAAACAATTCATTGGTGACGCTTATTTTGGTAGAGCCAAAATAGCGGGTAAGATCTTGTTCAATATCAGAATACAGCACCGCGTCAAACCAGTCTGGTTCGGCAATGGCATCAAATGCATATGGGAACGCTGGCGTTGCGCCATAGGCAGGCGTATTAGCATAGTCGAAACCGTATTGATACATGGTGTCGGAACTAGAGGCATGACTTACACCAACGTTCACTTCATGTTGACGGCCGAAGAGCTCGAAAGTACCAAAGGTACGCGCTTCTACTAAGTTTGAATCTATGTCTGAATCATAACGACCGGGCCAGCCTACTAAACCTAAGCCCGTGTCTTTATCGATAGTACCGTAAGCATAAAACAACTTATCTTGTTCTTCGTAGCCGCGATAGTTGTAGCTTACTTTCACTTGCCAGTCGTTATCGAAAATATAGTCGAATTCAACGAAGGCATTGGTGTTTTCTGTGTCCCACATTGCCCATTCTTGCGCTGTGGTATCACTCACATCCCACTCAGCTTGTGTACCGTCTGTGTAATTAAATACTAACCCGCCCCAATTGTTTCCATCGGTGTTGGCATCTTGGTAAGAGTAGCCCAACGTAATGGTGGCGTTATCGGTAAGTTGCCCATCTACTACGCCATATAAAAAGGTGCGATCGTTCTCTAAGCCATCTAAGTAAGATTCTTTATCTTCTATAGCACCTACAAAACGTGCAGCCCAACGGCCATCTTCGGTTAGCAAAGTAGAGTAATCCGCCTGCAAGCGTTTAAAATCAAACGACCCTGCACTCACTGTCACTTCACCGCCTTCTTCATTGGTGGGGCGTTTACGTACATAGTTTAATGTACCCGATGAATTACCTACACCGGTTAGCAGGCCATTGGCACCACGAATAACTTCAATTTTTTCATAACCGTAGGCTTCAAGCGCACCGGTGACAATTCCCCAGTCGTTAGGTAATCCTACGCCATCAATTTGCGTGTTTTTAATTTCAAAACCACGGGCTGTGTAGTTTGTACGGTTGGTTTCCCACTCTTCTACGTTAATACCCGGTGCAAGTTTAAGTGCATCGTTAACATTGTAGGCACCAAACGACTGCATTAGCGCTTCAGAGATAAGGCTAATTGACTGAGGTGTTTCGCTTAGCTCCATTGTTAAGCCAGTCGCACCGCGACTTACGCGGTTTTGACGTACACCAACAATGTGAATTTTCTCAACCTGCGACTCTTCTACAATTGCAGTATCTGTTTGAGTTTCTTGAGCGTTAATTGAGAAAGCGAGCGCTACAGGGGTAAGCGCAAAGAGTGTGGTCAGTTTCATTGTGTTCTCTACAGTGATTTTGGTTTAGTTTTTAGTCGCAGAGGATTATACGGAAGTAGAGAAGGATCACAAATGATAATTATTAGCATTTACAATAATGCTAATATTTACCTGTTAATAAAAATTGATCAGATTTTTGCTTTCTTCAGAATATAAATAGGGCAAGTTGGTTGGCCAAAGAATTTAGCGCCTTCAGCCATCACTGAAAAAAAATACTAACTATCGGGAAGTCTCGATTTTACTTGGGTAATAAGATCCTGTTTCACCACAGGTTTAACAATATGACCTTGCATACCTGCATCGATACAACGCTTTCTGTCGGCTTCCATGGCGTTAGCTGTCATGGCTAAAATAGGGATATTATCCCAGGTAGCATTTGCGCGAATGTGCTCAGCTGCTTCTACACCACCCATAATAGGCATTTGCATATCCATTAATATTAAGTGAGGTTTGAACCCACTCAGAAGAAGATCTAAACACTCTTGTCCATTTTCGGCAAATTTTACGACAGCCCCTGCACTTTTAAGCATAGCGCCCGCAACTTGTTGATTAATTGGGTTGTCTTCCACTACCAAGATTAAGGTTTTAGCTAGGAGTTTTTCGTTATCTTCAACCTCGGGCTTTTCAGCTAATTCATCGATAGATTGGCTGCACGAAATAACCGTATCGTACAATGTAGATGGTGTGAATGGCTTATATAAAAGGTCGTCGTATAGCACCAAGCTATTTTTATCAAGACTCTCTCTGTTGTGCGAGACCACAACCAAATGGGTAATTTCTTTTTGTTCTTGTTGCCAACTTTCCAGTGCTTCTTTACTGATAACAGTTAAGATTGCTTCATCAATGATAATGACCCTAGGTAGGCTATTCGACGCTTTATGAGTAGTTAAGTCTTCAACACTTTTTGCCACATAGGACGGCCACCCAAGTACAGAACATTGGCGCTGAATGCCGGTTTCTACATTTACATTTTGCGTAAGCACTATGGCCTGATAAGACATAACATCTTGCTCACTTAAGCTGTCTTCTTGCGCTACCGATGCTTTTTTAAGCAACACATTAAAATGGAATTTACTGCCTTTACCCTGCTGGCTTACTACACCAATCTTACCGTGCATCATTTCCACTAACTGCTTGGCAATGCTTAGCCCCAGACCAGTGCCTCCGAATTTAGCATTGGTGTCGCGGCTAGCCTGAGTAAACGCCCCAAATATTTGGTTTGCTTGGTTTTCAGACATGCCAATACCCGTATCTTGAACCTCAAACCCTAGCTGAACGGTATCTTCGTTTTCGTTAAGTAGTTCTACGCTTAAATTCACTTCCCCACGAGAGGTAAATTTGATGGCATTACTAATTAAGTTACTGATAACTTGATTAAGCCTAACGGCATCACCCACAACATGTTGAGGGCATTTAGGATCAACATCAATCCACAGCTCAATATGTTTACCGTAAGCCGCACGCCCCATCATCTTGCCCACTTGATTAAGCAAACTATCTAAACGGAATGGGGCTTCAACCATATCGAGCTTACCGGCTTCAATTTTAGAAAAATCGAGCACGTCATCAATAATTCGGCTTAATAAAGAAAAGCTTGTGATAGCTTGTTCTATATTATCGTTGATTTTTTTATAGTTACGCTCACCCAGTGTGATTTGCAGGAGCCCATACACACCGTTCATAGGCGTTCTGATTTCATGTGACATTCTGGCGAGAAAATCGGCTTTAGATTTTTCGGCACTGTTGGCTTTATTCTTTGCTTTTATGGCAAGCTCTTTTTCCAAGTTCAATTGATTAAGCAGTCGTATTAATAGATATGCTAATCCTATTAAAAACAAAGCCGCCACCGCAAAGCCCAAAGCAATAAAATGCTTGGTTCGCTCCAAATACGCTATAACCTCTGTTGGCTTTTCCATGACTAACCAGTAGTAAGCATCTTCAATGTCAGTGTCGTCAGTATTCCTTTTACCAATAGGAATAATGCCGTGTTTAAATCGACTGGTAAATTTCCTATCTGGCACGTCATCTTCGCCACCATAAAAGCGTTTTTCAAAGCCAGGAAATTGCATACTTACTTGGTTCTTGGGCCTATCGAGCAGCCAACCCCACGCTGCGTTATTCGGTGAAGCTAAAAAGAATCCATCTGGATTAATTAACCAATGCGCACTCTCGGTTTGCAGCTCTTTTAAGCGAGAGAATACTTCACGTAAATCAAAGTTCAGTACGATTAAACCCAAAACTTCGCCATCAACGCGATATTTAGCAACACTTCTAATAGTAGGCCGATAAGGCAGTTCTATTACTCCCCGCTCTTTATTTAAATCTAAGGGCGATATGTAATAGTCTTTTGATGATTCAACAGCTTCAATAAAATAATACCGATCTGCTTTGCTTTGAAGGTCTTGGGTGTCTCGCCAGATAAGGCTTCCGGACGATTTTTCGGCCCGTAGTTGTTCATTACCATCAAGGGCAATATAACGGATTTGCTGCAAACTTGGGTAGGCATCGAAAAGCGCTGACCAGTGTTCAGTAAGATACCGCTTAGCATTCTGTTCAACTAGCGCATCGGTAATTAAAGTACTTTTGCTTTCTTGAATAGCAATGGAACGCGCATCCAATATAACGTGGTTGATTTGACTCTGAAAATTTTGATGCAGTACATCGAATTGTTGGCTGATAGCGTCATGACTAAACCGCTTAGTTTCTATCCACAAGATATTGGCTAATACTGCCACGATGGCAATAAATAATACGCAGAATATAGAAATGAAGAGTGCTGATTTGGAGACTTTATTGACCACAATGCATCCTTTCGGGTTACTGCAACGGCTATCGCATTATACGAAAGTATAACACCTAAGTCGTACCGTACCGCAAATAAGCTAGCTTTGGCTATTAATGGCTACGTCAATGCTGACACCAAAGTACTTAATGGCCCTAAATCTGATTCAAAATGCTTCCATTACTGCATCTTTAAAATTTTACCTGGTAGCACTGTGTTCCAGTGATCCATCAGCTCAACGTAATTATTGTAGTACTTTCCAATACCTTCAAGGTTGTAACAAAATTCCAGCCGTTCCGCAAACAACTGCTTGAAGATGCTGAACCCGCATGACATGGGGTCGCGGCGTGCATCAATGATTGTAGCACTTGGGCCTATCAATGCCCCCGCCCGTTTAACCTGTGCGCCACTCCGGCAACGTAGAGCCTGCTTGAGGTAAAGTTGCGCTGTAACTCATATGCGCTAATAATTTGACTAGTTAACAAGCAACTAGCAGAGTATAGAGATGCTTACATTAAGCGAAGCCTTATCACTATGATGAATTTAGCGTTCTCTTACCTACCTCTTATTTTGCTAATTACCTTAATGGTAAAAAAGAACCCTATGCCATCTAGCAAAGCCCTACCTTTAAGCGCTTTGGTAGCTTATATTGTGGTGCTGTTGATATTCAAACAAGACGCGAGGTTAGTGAATGCCAATGTAATAAGTGGCGCATTACTGGCACTTACCCCGCTTTCTATTATCGCCGGCGCGATATTCCTTTTTAAATGCATGGAAATTACCGGCGCTTTAGCTATTTTACGTAAATCGCTAGACGGCGTAAGCGAAAACCCCGTAGCCCAGCTAATGATTGTAGGCTGGGCGTTTATGTTTCTAATTGAAGGCGCCAGTGGTTTTGGAACACCGGCCGCTATTGCCGCCCCCATACTTTACAGCCTTGGTTTTCCCGCCTTACGAGTGGCACTGTTCTGTTTAGTGCTAAATACCATTCCCGTTACTTTTGGAGCCATGGGCACACCTGTATGGTTTGGGTTATCGCTGTTGCAGCTTCCCCAAGAAAGCGTGCGGGAAATAGCACAGCAAGCAGCCCTTATTAACACCATAGCCGCACCTGTTATTGTGATATTGGCATTGCGATTAGTAGTAAGCGATGCCGCCGACATTAAAAAGAACCTGCTTTTTATTCTACTTTCCACCTGCGCATGCACCCTGCCCTATTTGGGGCTAAGCTATTTTGGTGTGGAATTCCCTTCGTTGCTGGGCGGGCTAATTGGCTTAATCATTACCCTGTTGCTAGCGAAATATAAAATAGGAATAGAGGCAGTAAATCGACCAACAGATAATCGACCAGCAGCCACCGAACAAACCACCGAACAAGCCCCAGCGAAAACAGTACCACTAAAAACACTAATAAAAGCCGCGTTCCCGCTATGGGGCACCGTGTTGCTTTTAGTCTTAACTCGCCTGCCGGAACTAGGGTTAAAAGCGCTTTTACAAGCCACCGAACCCGCCTTACACATTAGCCTAGGTTTATTAGGCACTTTCCACATAAGCACAAGCTTAGTGGCCAGCTTAACCGACATCTTAAATACCGCGGTAACCTGGAAACATAGCGTTTTGTATATTCCATCTATCATTCCTTTTGCGGTAACCGGCAGCGTAACCTTGTGGCTATTTCGCCAACAAGCAGAACCAAATACGTTAAAAATAGCAGGCCAACAAACTCTTGCCCGCATGCGCACGCCTTTTTTCGCCATGCTAGGTGCACTTATCTTTGTGAACATGATGATGCTAGGCGACAGTTCTGGTCAAAACAGCGCGGCAGTAGCACAAATCGGTCATCACTTGGCACAAATTACCGGCGAAAACTGGACCTTCTTCGCGCCGCTATTAGGTGCATTAGGTTCATTCTTTTCAGGGTCGGCCACTATCTCTAATTTAACCTTCGCTGGTATTCAAACCACCATTGCAGAGCAACTGTCATTACCCTTAACCACCATACTGGCACTACAAAGTGTAGGCGCCGCCATGGGCAACATGGTGTGCATCAATAACATAGTGGCAGTAACCGCTATTCTTGGTTTGCAAAACCGCGACGGCGACATTTTAAAAAGTACTTCGCTAATACTGGCAGTGTTCGCAGTGGTGGCTGGGGGTATGGGTGTGTTGTTGATTCGGGTTGGGCTTGGTGGGTGAGATTGGTAGTTAATTTCCAAGCTTGAGCTGTGTACTAATCCTCAATTACTGAAACTGTACTACTGGTCGGGTACGAACTAATACGATATTGTATATGCAGAATAAATAAGGATTTTTAGTCTTGAAAGCATTTACTCCGCATTATGGTGGCAACGCAGATCGTTACGATTTGTTGGCTAACTTGGAAGTTAACCAAACTGTGCCCGAAGTTAAAAAATGACAGTACAAAACTATTTAATTACTGGCAGGCAAGAAAAGCACCTTCTGCATGAAATTCGAGACGCACTTAAAACTGCGACGAATATTGAAATTGCCGTTTCCTTCATTCGCAACTCTGGCTTAAACCTTATCGTCGACGATATTGAAGCTGCGATGAGCTCTTCAACAAGAAATGTAGAGCTCACGGTTTTAACGTCTGACTATATGAATATTACAGAGCCCCAAGCTCTGAAACGCCTTATGTTGCTGAAAGAGCGTGGCGCTAATATACAAGTATTCGAAAGCCGACAAGCTACTAGCTTTCATTTGAAATCGTACATTTTTGTGACCGACAGCGAACAAGGCGTTGTATCCGCTTCAGCATTCATCGGTTCTAGTAACATCAGTAAAACGGCTTTAACCGACGGTATAGAATGGAATTACCGTATTGATTACCCGAACAACAAAGGCAGTGAAGCAGAAGCTCGAATTGATAATATTCGAGAGGAATATAACCACCTACTCACGCTTCCACAGGTAAAGTCACTCAGCTATAACTGGATTCAAGACTACGAAGTTCGTTACAACACGGCTAGAAAAGTAACGCCGTTGTATTCTTCTTCTGCGCTTCCCTCTGAAACCGAACACGAAATACCCACTCCAAAAGACCACCAAGTAGAGGCGCTTGAAGCTTTAGAAAATGCTCGTGACTCTGGTTTTAAAAAAGGCCTCGTAGTGTTAGCTACGGGTATGGGGAAAACCTACTTAGCAGCGTTCGATGCAGCGCAGTTTAATGCTAAGAAGGTCTTGTTTATAGCGCATAGAGAAGAAATTCTTTTGCAGGCTGAAGCTAGCTTTTTAAAAATTCTCCCCAGTAAAAAAGTAGGCAGATACAGCGGTAAACAAAAAGACAAAGAGTTCGATATGCTGTTTGCTTCGGTGCAGACAATTGGACGAGAAAGCCATTTAAATAAATTCGATAAAAACGACTTCGATTATATCGTAGTAGATGAATTTCACCATGCTGCTGCCAACGGCTATCAAAGACTATTAGCGCATTTTAATCCCTCTTTCATGTTGGGCCTAACCGCCACACCAAATAGAACAGATGGTAGCGACATTCTTAAGTTGTGTGATAACAAGCTAATTTACCAAAAAGACTTGTTCGATGGTGTAAACGGTGAAGTATTAAGCCCGTTTAGCTATTTTGGTATTTACGATAAAGAAGTCGATTATGAGCACTTGCCTTGGAGAAACGGACGCTTCGATCCAGAAAAGCTTTCAAATAAATTAGCCACAAAAGGCAGGGCTAAACATGCATTAAGTGAATGGAAGGAAAAAGCTCAAAGGGTATCGCTGGCATTCTGTGTGTCTCGACAACACGCTGATTACATGGCCAAGTACTTTAATGAAAACGGCGTAAGTGCGGCAAGCGTTCACTCCGATTCAGAACTCACACGTACAGAAGCATTAGAGGGATTAAGTGATGGCAAAATAAAAGTACTCTTTTCTGTAGATCTGTTTAATGAAGGCGTAGATCTACCGCAAATAGATACTGTATTGCTACTTAGACCTACAGAATCAAAAATACTATTTTTACAACAGATGGGAAGAGGCCTGCGACGCAGCGAAGGTAAAGAAAGATTAGTTATTCTGGATTTTGTTGGTAACCATCATAGCTTTTTAAACCGCCCAGAAATGCTGTTCGCTGGCATTAAAGATAAGCCTTTAAATAGACATGAAATAGTAAGTATTGCCAAGAACCCTAACCCCTTACTACCCGACGGGTGTTACGTTAACTTTGACCTAGCATTTATTGATTTTCTTGAAAGCCTCTCAGAAGATCAACTTGATACGCAATATGAAAAACTAAAGTCATCGTTAGGCCGACGGCCTTCCTACACCGAGTTTTATACCGCCGGTGCAAATATGGATAAACTTCGCAAAAACCGTGGCTCATGGTGGGAGTTTGTTGATAACAAAGGCGACCTTACACCTGCCGAACTTGAAGTTCTTGAAGAACACCTTCAATGGTTTAAAGACCTTGCCGTTACCCGCGTATCTAAGTCATACAAACTAGTATTGCTAGACACACTAGTTGCTCATCAATCTCTTCATACACAAATTGCATTTGAAGATTTGGCGGCATGGGCAAGCCAATGGTATTTCGATAACCCTGTTTGGCTTACAGATTTACCAGAGAGTAAACGAGATATTCAAAGCCTTAGTAAATCAGAATGGTTACGCCATTGGCGTGACTTCCCAATAAAGTATTGGTGTACGGAAGAACCAGAATCAAAAATAGTGTGGTTCAATAACTCTCAAAATAAGTTTAGTTTTAATCAAAGCATTTCTGCCAGTCAGCTTGAAACATTCCGCTTGATGACAAAAGAAGTAAATGAGCAACGGTTGGCAGCCTACAAGCACAAGCGGCTGTCTGTCGACATTCCTTCAACCAATAATATAGTGCGGTTTCCTGAGAAGGAGCAGTTACCATTCTTCCCTGATATTAAAATAGCCTGCGGTCATTTTAAAACTGGTGACGCGGAAGCCTCTGAAATGGTTAATATGCCGAGCGGTTTTGGTCGCCTGGATACCACCAAGCATTTCATCGCTCGCGCATCAGGCAACTCAATGAATGGTGGTAAAACACCAATTTATGACGGCGATTATTTGTTACTAGAACAAATTACCTCTAACAACGCAGGCGGCATAAGCAACACCACCGTTGCTATTGAGCGCCAAGATACCGCAGGTGATAACCAGTACCTATTGAGAAAAGTACTGAAAAATAATGACGGCAGTTACACCTTACGCGCAGCGAATCCAGACTATGAAGATATAACAGCAAGCGAAGATATGGTGACGTTTGCTAGGCTAAAGGGGAAAGTTGACCCACTCGAGCTATTTGTAGGTGAAGAGTTTATGCGGGAGGAAATACCGCCTCTTTTCAATGAAGAATTTAACCCCGGTAATTGGCAGTCGGGCCACGTTGTCTTAAAAGAGAAGAACGCCCAAATTCTTCTAGTTACACTAAATAAGCAAGGAAAGGCAGAAGATCACCAATATCACGACTACTTTATGGACGAGAAACACTTTCACTGGCAGTCGCAGAATAGTACCTCGCCTAGTAACAAACGTGGACGTGAAATCATTGAGCATCAAAAAATAGATAGTAGCGTTTACTTATTTATTCGTGAGAATAAATTAAGAGGAAAAAGAGCTTCGCCCTTCACCTTTTACGGGGAAATTAAATACGTCAAACACGAAAGCGAAAAGCCAATGAATGTGACCTGGGAGCTATTAAATCAATGAATAGGTTTGATACGTATATTTTAATTTAAATACTTTATATTGAGTTAGCTAAATTTATTCTGCATTAATTTAGAACAAGGATGTCTATATATGCCTAGAAAAAGCAACTCTATCACAGATTTATTGCTACAAGCTCCTTGGTGGGTATCTGTTGTAACAGCAGCAGCTGTTTACATTGTCATGGGCGTTATCATTCCTGCCATAGAAACCAATAATCAATTCCTAAATATGATTTTAAATGCGGTCGCCGTCCCCGCGCCTATTTTCAGTTTTTTCTTTTTACTCTTAGCTCCTTTCGCTTTTTTTAATACCCGCAGGAAAGTTAAGATGCTAGACCAGCAAACCAACTTAAATTCAATTCGACAACTTCACTGGAAAAATTTTGAAGAGCTTGTTGCGGAAGCTTATAGAAGGTTGGGATATCAAGTTACAGAAGGTGGATTTGGTCCAGACGGAGGTATCGACATAGAGCTTAGAAAGGATGGAAAGCTTCTATTCATTCAGTGCAAGCAATGGAAAGCACGAAAGGTCGGTGTAAATATCATTCGTGAAATGTATGGAGTACTAACTGCCAGTAATGCTAATGAAATAATTATTATTTGTTCAGGCAAGTTTACTCAGGATGCATATAGCTTCGCTTTAGATAAGCCGGTGACGCTTATGGACGGCTATGAGCTTTCTGCTTTGATTCAAGATGTCCAATCAAATCCAATTTTAAGCAATGAAAAACAAGCTCTCTGCCCACGATGTAGAAGCGCTTTGGTACAAAGAGTAGCAAAGCGAGGTCCCAATTCAGGAAACGGATTTTTAGGGTGTTCAAGCTTTCCTAAATGTCGTTATACAGAATAAAACTTGATTCTATGGCCTTTGGAGCATGAGCAAGCAAGCTATAGTATTCCACTAACTATAGCTTCCCCCAACCAACCCATGAAAAACCCCAATAGCCCTATCAAAGCTTTCATCATTCTCAAAGTAAAGCTGGCTTAGTCGGCTTTTCTTTATTTGGTAGGTGTCGCTGGCAAAGGCTAGCGCTTCTCTAAAGCTCTCGAATTCTTCATCGAACACCTTAAACACCTCGCGCTGAGGTTTTGCTACCCGCGTTGTGCTGCCGTTTATTTCATAGTCGAACCCAGCAAATTGAATCCGTGAAAGGGCTTCTTTACCTAAATACATACCGCCTTTAAGGCTTATTTGAAATGCGATATCCATTTCTTCTATTTCATCCATGCTCCAGTGGTTAAATACCCTAATGGCTTTTTTATACTTTGCTGCCAATAGCTTTTTTAACACTGCTATTCTGGGTTCTAGCGTGCCGTTGTTTTCATTTTTAAGCAGGTCGAAACATTCATTGCATGAGGGTACACAAACAAAATCAGCGCTTGAGTTTACGTCTCGCCAGTCGTGAATAAATTTTATGGGCGGGATAAAGTCGGGGCGCGCCGCTTCGCAGCCGCAGTAAATACAGCGGTTAAAGTCAGCCGAATGTACTGCGTTTAATGGTTCGTAGAATTTTTGATAATTCGATACTGACATAGTGCTACTTGCTTGGAAATTTCGGGGCTTTTAATGCCAATAACGGTAACACAGCTAGCTTATAGGAAAAGTTAATTGCGCTGTTTTAAAAGCAAAAAACGCCGCCAATCGGCAGCGCTTTGTTTACCGTATTCGCACTTATAAACTACAGGCGCGACGGCTTGCTGTGTGGGTCGCCTTCAATATGTTTTTTGGGTTTACGAGGTCTGGGTTTTGCCGCAATTGGCACATCCTCTTCGCTTTTATCGCCCACTTCGCTTTCTTCAATATCCCACGTACCTTCTTCGCTCCATGGGTCGTCGTCGGGGAATTCGCCTATATTGATTTCTTTTATGGAATAATCGAGCTGGTAGCGCATGTCGTAGTTTGCCGCCCGCACTATGGAAATGCATAACATTAAGGCCACAGCTAATAGCGGTACGCCCCCTATTATCGATGCCGTTTGTAGCGTTTCTAGCCCGCCTACAAACATAAGTACAATGGGCATGAACGATAACGCAAACGCCCAGAACAAACGGTTCCAGCGTAACGGTTCTTCATCTACTTCTTTTTGTACTACGGCCGCTAGAATGTAAGAAATAGAGTCGAAGGTAGTTGCTGTAAAGATTAGCGCCAATAAGGTAAATACGAAGATAACCAGGTAGTCCAATGGCAGTGTATGTAGCATGGCAAATATGGCCGCGGTTGGGCTTTGCTGGTTGAGTATGGTTACTACGTCTAGTTCGCCCGATAGCTGCAAATACAAGCCGTAATTTCCCATTACCATGAAGAATAAAAAGCAACCCATGGTACCAAAGAACATAGAACCCGCCACCATTGTACGAATAGTGCGGCCCCTAGAAATACGCGCGATAAAAAGCCCTACGCTAGGCGCAAATACCAGCCACCAAGCCCAGTAGAATATGGTCCAGTCTTGGGGGAAGTGGGTGTTCTGAAAGCCGTTAAATTCGGCAAATGGCTCTAACCATGTGGCCATTTTTACAATGTTGCTAAGTACGCGGCCAAGGGCATCTAGGCCGGTGTTCGCCATAAACAGGGTTGGCCCTACAATAAATATAAACAGCAGCAACCCAATGGCCAGCCAAAAGTTAATGTCTGACAGCAGCTTAATGCCCTTTTTTAACCCTACATACGCGCTGTAACCAAATATAGCGGTACAGGTTATCAGCACAATAATTTGGGTGGTCAGTGACTTGGGCACTCCGAATAATTCATGTACCCCTTCGTTAATCATGGGCGCAGCCAAACCAAGCGTGGTGGCCCCACCGCCTAACATGCCGAAGATAAAGCTGATATCGATAATTTTACCTAACCAGCCGTGGGCTAGCTTTTCGCCAATAACCGGCATTAACGCTTCAGATATTTTTAATACGCTGTGGTTACGCACATAATAGAAGTATGCAATAGGCACGGCGGGAATAAGGTAAATAGCCCACGCTAGCGGCCCCCAGTGGAATATGCCGTAGGCAGCTGCCCACTTGGCGGCTTCTGGGGTTTCGCCTTGTATATGAAACGGAGGTGCCTGGTAGTAATACACCCACTCAATCATAGACCAGTACAAAATAGACGCCCCAATGCCTGCACAAAACAGCATGGCAGCCCATGATACTGGTGAGAACTCGGGTTTTTCTTCAGGCTCGCCCAGTTTTATTTGGCCGATGTCGCTAAACATGATGTAAACCATGAATCCACCCGCGCCAACGCCAAGCAATAAGTACAAAACGCCTAGTTTACTGGTAACGAAGTCTTTTGCGGCCGCCACCCATTGTGCGCCTTGATCTGGCCAAATAATTAAAGGAATGGTTACCGATAGAAGAAGAATAAGAGAGCCAAAAAACGTTGGCTTGTCGATAACGCTAAAAGCGCTTTCCTGTTCGGTACTGGCCTTTTTTGAAGAAGCATTTTGGGCGTTACTACTCATACACGTTCCTTTTTTTGTTTTTATAGATGCCATTATGCAATGAAGCGTTAAACGGGCAATCTTACGAAACAGTGTACCAGATTAACGCTGTAGGTATGTCGGTGTAACTGACTGCAAGTTTACGCTTAATGTTCACCTGACCTCGATAGCTTTATTACTAAGCTTTTTGAATATGCACCGCTAATTGCGTTTATAATGGCGGTTAAACCGTTTTCGAATTTTTATCGACCAACCTGAGTAGAACATGGCCCATAAAGTACGTTATAAATTTAATGGTGTGGCAAAAGAAATAAACTTTTCTTACAGCCGCTATCAAAATATGCATGAAGCCGTGGCCGATGCTGAAGGAATAGACCTTACTCAGTTTTTGCAAACTGAACAGCAACTTGCCTCAATCAGTAAAGACAAAAAAACCGTAAGAAACTTTAGAGATGCCGAATTTATAAAAATGGGGTTTTCTGATTTGTACTTCTTAAAAAATGGCCAAGAATGATGGTTTCCCCCTACAACGCACACTAATACTTAAATAACCTGTGGGCATTAGAACGAACTAAGTTAAACGTTAAGAGCGCGTTGGAAAACCAGACAACAACCCCGTTTGAACCACTAGCCGGTTTAGCTGGCGGGCTGCTTATTGGTATGTCAGTGGTGTTGTGCTCTTTTTTCTTTCAATAAACCTACGCCCAATGCAGCCATGGTTATCGCAACAACACCATTTAGATAGTTAAAAAATGCATAGGGCGCGTAGTCGAGAACCTCAACCCCTAGGGTTGCAGAGTAAAATGCCCCCGCCGTTGTCCAAGGAATAAGGCCCGTGGTCATGGTAGCGCCTTCTTCCACCGACCGAGAAAGCATGGAAGGATCAAGCTTCTGTTGCTGATATTTTGATTTAAACAATTGGCAATTTAAAATAATAGAGATATACGCTTCGCCCATTGCCACGTTCCCTAAAAAGCCTGAAGCGATGGTGACGGCAATTAACGTTTCGGTGCGCTTTACCCGTTTAATAATGCCCGACAATAACGCCGCTAAAAAGCCTGCTCCGTGCAATATACCGCCCAATGCTATTGCCATTAACGCGAGCAATAGCGTCCAGCTCATACTGCTGATGCCGCCCCGTCCTAGTAATGCATCTAAATTTGCGATACCTGTATTTTGTGGGGTGTTTTCCCAAAGTGCATTGAGTACGCTAATTGTGTTGGTGTCTTGGTAGAAAATAGCAATGATGACGGCAAGAAGAATACTGCATGACATGGCAACTTCAGCTGGGACTTTTTTAATGCTCATTACCGTTAGCAACACCAGCGGTAACAAGGTAATGTAAGGCGCAAGGTTATAGTGGCTGGCAAGCACTGCTTTAATTTTGTATATCTCCTCAACATTTAAACTTTGGCTTGCGTAGGTAAAGCCTATAACTAAGAAAATTACGAATGTTAGAAGAAAGCTAGGCAGTGTAGTTAGCAGCATGGCATACATATGCCGATAAATAGTGGTGCCCGCACTCATCGACGCGAGATTGGTGGTATCAGAAATCGGAGACATTTTATCGCCAAACGTAGCACCAGCCACCACCATGCCGGCGATGACAGGCAACGGTATATTCATGGCTTCGCCAATGCCCATTAGCACTACCCCCATAGTCCCTACCGTGCCCCACGATGTACCTGTGGCTACCGACATTACCGCACACAGAATTAATCCCACCGCCAAGAATATACTGGGGTTTAGCCAACTAAGGCCGTAATAAATTAGGGTTGAGATAGTGCCGCTTTGCATAAAGCTGGCGATAACCATTCCAATGAGGATAAAAATATATATTGCCGGCATTGCCCGCGTTAATGCACTGGTCATTAATTCACGGATTTGCAGGTACTTGTACCCCAAACTAAAGGCATTAATACCAGCCCAAAGCAAACACAAGAAAATTAATGCATGCAGGCTAATGCCTAAGCCAAATAAACCACCCGCTATCAACGCGACAATAACGCTGAAACATAGCAA
This sequence comes from Alteromonas sp. K632G, assembly GCF_017653625.1. Lineage (NCBI taxonomy): Bacteria > Pseudomonadati > Pseudomonadota > Gammaproteobacteria > Alteromonadales > Alteromonadaceae > Alteromonas > Alteromonas sp. K632G. Next base: position 46,816 of record NZ_JAGGDM010000005.1, on the reverse strand, counting down.
TGACTGGGCAAAGCTGGGGCTACGCATAGAGTGAGGCGAAGTTAAAGGCAAGTTGGCGCACTTAAAAATGAAGTCGTGAGAAGGAGTATAACTACTTTGAAAAGTCTTGTGACTAAGAAAAATCAATACATTAGAAAGAAATGGCGCACCCGACAGGATTCGAACCTGTGACCTTCGCCTCGGAAGGAGGCCTCGTCGAAAAGGGCTTAATCGGTCTACCCCGGCGGAAAGCGTCTACACAGCGTGTATAAAGGGATTGAGAGTTTCATGAGCACTAGCCGATTTACATCGATTAACACCATTGGTCACGGTTACGTCACGGGAAATGCTTTAAAATAAATAACACCCTGCAAGGTATAATTTGACACTTATACCGTAAAGGGTATATTGAACTTAATATACCTTTTAGGGGTTACGTTTAAAGTTATACCTTAAAGGGATTAATAGTGGAGAGGCATAATGAAGCTTAATAACTCAAAAGAACTGGCTGATTATATAAAGCTACATCGAAATACGCTAAACCGTACGCAAACCGATGTGGCACAGCATGTTGGTTTAAAGCAAAAAACCATCTCGGCTATTGAAAATTCTGCCGGTACCTCCCGTATTGATACCCTCTTTAAAATTGCGCATGAACTCGGTCTCTCTATTGAACTCAAGCCAAAGCAAGAAAATGAAAGCGGCCAAAAGACTGATAGTGGCTGGGATCAGGAGTGGTAATATGGAGCTGATGGTAAGCCTTAACGGGGTCAAAGTAGGTACACTGTTAAAAGATAAGAGCGGTGGGCTCCATTTTTCTTATACTGAACGTTGGATGAAGCGCGCAGGCGCACGCCCTATTTCTTTGTCGCTGCCTATTACAAAGCAAAAATACGCTGGCGACGTAGATAGAGTTCGTGAGCCGAATTTGTAACGTTAATAGGTGGTGTATTCTGTAAGCGCGATGAGTCCCCCATACACCCGCTCTATAAAGGGAAAGCGGACACAAAAACCGGAGAACTTAAACAAGCCTAATTTTATGAGATTATCTAGATTTCGTTGCGAAGCGTAAAGCTAGGGAAAAACTGATTAGTCGAATTCATTAGTTGTGTATTAAAAAACCGTGGAACTAGAGCCGCATCGCGGCTCAGATGCTTTTACTTGGAGTTCTGTAAATAAATGTACTAGATGCTACTTAGTGGCATTAGAACTGATCACCCATCGTATTTTCACGTATTAGTAATAGTTATTTTATTGACAATATACCCAATGTAAACGAATCTAGATAAAGAGAAATCGTATGTAGTTGACGGAAATGCTGCATATGTGTACAATTCTGCGCCCCTCGTATGGGAATCCAAGGAGAATAAAATGGCTACCTTATTATATGCCTTAGCTTTGGCTATTTGTGCATACTTAGTGTACTCAGTGGCTATAATTCGTCTTCAGAGTAAAATGAAACGAAGAGAAGATGAATTAAGAAAAGTTGGTGTGACGCCATCAGGCTCAGGTTTATGTCATGGGATGAAGTTAAACCATAATAAATCCGGCGTAATCAAAGACCAAAAAAAATCATCGGCATGGTATAGTCGTCTGGCCTAACAGAAAATTATTTTTTAAGAAGTCCTGCCTATGGCAGGATTTTTTTGTTTATATGGAAGTAAAAAGTGAAGGAAAATAAAGATTATCGTTACGTCGGTTGGATACCATGCGTAAATGGTCATCTAGACTTTGGTTTAACAAAAGTCGGAATTAAAGGAGGTTTTACAACTCCTGAACACAAAGACCTTTCTGTCATTGACGAAAATTTATCAGCCAATGGCTCTCACGCTGACTCACATGTTCGAAGAATAATACTTCAATCTTGGGTGGATTGGCGAGATACAAAGCTAGATAACGAAAACAATACAATTGGACAATTTAGGCTTTTTACTTGTGGCGAAGTAAATGAATCTCCGGATATGGATGAACGCGCTTTACACGCTACAATACTCATTTATCCGTTAGATGCAGAGCCTGACGACTTAAACGAAAAACGGGAGATGCCTCTCCATAATTTAACTCACAACATCTGCAAAGATAACATTGATGAGCAATATACTAAGCTCAAAGCTCTTCTAAAAGAGGGAGAGCATATCAGTGGCCTGAAAGAGGACTGTTTGAAGGCAGTACTTGATATAAAAATAGAACCTAACGGACTAATTTTCCTTGATTATGAGAACTCAAGCTCTGCACTTGATGCAGATAGTAAGTATGTAATAGCTCGTCAAGTCTATTACTACATCAAGTATTCTACCCACAGTCATAAACATCACATTGATGAACAAGACTCTTTAACGACTATTACTACAAATGATTCAGAAGCACCATTAAGATTACTAACCCAACTCAAACGCGAGCTCACAACATTAAGCCGAATCGCAAAGTTTGACAATTCCACACATCCAACAAATAACTCACTTGGGATTATTGCTTATAGCAAATCATTAGTAATAGCCTGTCGAACATTAGGTATGTTGTCAGAAGAAAAGGCGCAAGTTGAGCTAGAGCGTCTAGACAATGTAAAAGAATCTTTTTCTGCACTTGATGGAAGTATTAAATATATTGATTCAGCATATGAGCTTATAGCCTCAAAAGCTAAAGTATGGCTAGGCTTTTCTCTAATATTTCTCTGGGGCATATCAAATTTCCTATTTGAAAGTGCCCCAACAAAGTATGAGATTAAGCAAGCCTACGTTGTACCACTTGCCATTGCTATCCTCGCAGGAGTTGTATATCACTTATTCACTAAATATTACAAAATAAGAAACAATGCTATACGGGTTAAGGAAATTTACTATCTAAACAAACTAGGTTCATCCCTGAAAATTATCCTAGCTCTCTGTGGACTTATTTGCCTAATTTGGCTAGCTAATGAAGATGAACCTGCTACACATTTCCTACATATTTTTAAAACGGTATTCCCACAAGAAGATATTTAGCTTAAACCCTTTAAAAATGGCGCACCCGACAGGATTCGAACCTGTGACCTTCGCCTCCGGAGGGCGACGCTCTATCCAGCTGAGCTACGGGTGCATTGAAAATAGCTTAATGTGATAAAAATTTAACCTGTTCTAAAGGAATAAGAACGTGGTGTGGTTAAACTTCCTGCTTAAGCGCGGCGTAATGATACTTAGGCCATGGGCTCGCATCAACTGGTTTGTGTAATTCTCTTACTTTAATGGGTTTTTAAGGTACTTTATCCTTACTTTTTATAGGTAATTGGTAGCAAATAGTTGTTCGGGCTTGAATTACCGTTATAATCTGGCCAGTTATACTTTAATTAAAGTTCATGATTGCCTGGAGACAGATGTGAAATTGAAAACCTGGTTTATTGTTGCAGCTACAGCACTTACGGTGTTTGCGGCGCAAGCACAAGAAATGAGTAACGACGATATTGCTAACCGTATTAAGCCGGTTGGTCAGATACACGTAGCTGGCGCTGAAGCTGCTGGCCCTGCTGCTGCAGGTGGTGGTGCTAAGTCGGGTGAAGATGTTTATAACTCTGCCTGTGTAGCGTGTCATAGTTCTGGCGTACTTGGTGCACCTAAAGTTCACGTAGCCGCTGATTGGCAGCCGCGCTTAGACGAAAAAGGCCTAGACGGCGTATGGCAAAATGCCCTTAACGGTATTAACGCTATGCCTCCTCGTGGTACGTGTGCTTCGTGCTCTGATGATGAAATTAAAGCCGCAATTGAGTACATGATAGAAGGTATCTAACCTTCTATCTTTACGTACAATGTGTTGGAAAAAGTAGCGTTTTTGATGTAGATCGGGTAATTTAACCGCATCTAAGAATAAGCTATTTTTACTTGCCGGCGAACGGAATGTCATCAGATTCAACGCAGTATGAGTTGACAGAAGAAGAACTGCGGGAAATTATCCCGCAGCTTCAACAACTCACTAATAAATATAAGCGTGCTGAACGAGTTCAGAAAGCGCTATTCGACATTTCCGAGCTAGCAAGTTCTGTTAGTCACCTAAACCGCCTTTACACCGCTATTCATGAAATCATTGCCGACTTCATGAACGCAGATAACTTCTTTGTTGCCTTCTACGAACAAGACAGCCAAATTGTCGACTTCGCCTATTTCGTTGATGAATTTGACGAACAAACCGTTAAACAGTTACCCGCCGATTCGTTAATGGACGGCATGACGGGCTTTATATTGCGCACCGGTCAGCACTTATTTTATAAACGTGCTCAAGAAGAAATATTTGCAGAAGATCACGGCATCAAATTAGTTGGTTCGCAGCCTTTTGAGTTACTTGGGGTTCCACTTAAACGTGGCAGCCAAGTAATTGGTGCTATGGTGGTTCAAACCTACGATGAGGGTGTGCATTACACCCAAGAAGACTTAGAAGTACTGCTGTTTGTTTCTCAGCACATTGTTACCACGGTTGACCGGGTTAAAAACCGCGAACTAACCGAACGTACCATTCGTGAACGTACTCGCCAGCTAAGAAAAATTAATGATGACCTTCAAGAAGAAATTCTTGAGCGCCAAAAAGTAGAGTCGTTACAACAAGCCTTATTTGAAATTTCAGAATTAGCAGCCAACCTAGAAGGCGATATGTCGGTCTTCTATTCTAGTCTGCACGAAATTCTAGCCCGCCTTATTAGTGCACCAAACTGCTTTATCTCTATCATTGATGAATCGAAGCAAATGCTGGAGTTCCCGTATTTTAGTGATATGGAAAGCGAAGACGTTGAAGCTCGCCCAATGGGGTTGGGTTTGACAGAGTTTGTATTACGTACAGGTCAAGCTGAGCTAATTAACCCGCCTAGAGTGTTGGAACTGGCAGAAGCGGGTGAAATTGACGTTACTATTGCCCAAACTATGCTAAACAGTGCCAACTCTTGGCTAGGATCGCCTCTGGTGGTAGATGGTGAGGTGTTTGGGGTAATTGCGGTACAAACCTATGGTAAGCATGCCAAATACAACGCCAGAGACCTAGAGTTACTGCGCTTTGTTTCACACCATATTGCGGTAACCATGGAGCGTAAGCGCAGTACTGAAGAAATTCAGCGCCACAACAGTGAGCTCGAGCTTAGAGTTGCTGCACGCACTGCCGAGCTTGATAGAGCCAACAAATACTTAAAACAGCAAATTGAAGAGCGTAAAGAGATTGAGCTTAAGCTTATTCACGATGCCCATCACGATTCACTGACCGACCTTCCGAACCGCTCGATGTTTACCAGCAGGCTTGAACTCGCCGTTGCCAGTAAGCAGCGCTACACCGAAAACTACTTTGCGGTGTTGTTCATCGACTTAGACCGATTCAAAGTTATCAACGATACCTTGGGCCACCACGCAGGTGATGAGTTCTTGGTTGAAGTGGCTAGACGTATTGCATTATGCATTCGAGGGCACGACTTATTGGCACGTTTAGGTGGCGATGAGTTTGTTGTTTTACTCGATAACTTTGAAGATTTAACCGATGTGCAAGAAGTGGCGTCTCGTATTATCAACTCTATTTCAGAACCGTTTTTGTTAGATGGCCGCGAAATGTATTCGGGTGCCAGTATCGGTATAGCTAATTTAGAGTCGTATTATCGTAGTGCCGATGAAGTGCTGCGTGATGCCGATGCTGCCATGTACCAAGCGAAAACTTTAGGCCGTGGCCGATTTGTTATGTTCGATAAGAGCATGCGCGACCGCCTAATTGAAGAGCTAGAACTAGAAAACGAATTTCGCCGTGCCTTGCGTGATGAAGAGTTTGAATACTTCTTGCAGCCCGTGATTGATTTAAGAGACAACACAACGCTTTACAACGAGATGTATGTGCGTTGGTGCCACCCTACTTTCGGCAAAATAGCCCGAGAGCAGTTTCGCCAAGTGGCCGAACAAAGTGGCTTAACCTTAGATTTAGATTTGTTTCAGCTACGCAAAGCTTGCGAGTTGCTGGCTCACGCGAAAGCAACAGGCGAAGACAAAGGCCGTATTGCGGTGAACGTTTCTATTATTCATTTGCTGCAAGCCTCTATGGTGAATAAGATGATTTCACTGATAGACGAATACAAAATATCGCCCCACGACTTGGTATTTGAGTTTGATGAAAACGATTTAAATCGACGTTCGCAGTTTATTTTGCCTGCCATTAAGAAGTTGAAACGTGCTGGAGTTACCTTAGTACTAGATAACTTTGGTAGCGGGTTAGCGTCGCTTAGTTACTTATTTGCCTACCCGTTCGAGTTCATCAAAATAGACCACAGATTCGTGCGTTCGCTGCCGCGTTCACAGCGAAACCTTAAGCTTATTCAATCGGTAATGCTTATTTCTGAGCACCTTAAATTTAAAGTTATTGCCGAAGGGGTAGATGCCCCCGCACAGCTAAACGCGCTTACCGACATTGAGTGTAATTACGCCCAAGGTAAAGTACTTACTCGCGCTACTGTGCTTGATATGAAACAGCTCGCTGGCTAGCTGTTTCATTAAGCCTAGCGGTTAGTTGCTATCTTCACCTGCTATGTATCACTAACACCTTTTCATTCCGACTATTAGCACTGTTTGTTTCTGTGACTTGTGTCACGGTTTTTTTGAGTGACTTGCGTCACCTTTTATTCGTAACCGCGTGCGCTATTTCTTACCCAGCATGTCTCTTAAATTAGCAATACTGCTTTGGCCTTTTTGCTGGCGCACTTCGGCACTTTCTTTCGGCTTTTGATTTTCCCATTGAAGATCGTCTATGGGTAGCTCGTATAAGAAACGGCTTGGCTCGGGGTTAATGACTTCCCCAAATTGACGGCGTTCTTTCGCGAGGCTAAAAATAAGCTCTCGCTGCGCACGGGTAATGCCTACATACGCTAAGCGGCGCTCTTCTTCTACGTTGTCTTCATCAACACTGCTTTGATGGGGTAACAAGCCTTCTTCCATGCCCACTAAGAACACAATAGGAAATTCTAGCCCTTTAGAAGCGTGCAGGGTCATTAACTGTACTTGATCGCCATCACCGTCGTCTTCGCCCCGCTCCATCATGTCACGTAAAATAAGGCGGTTGACTACTTCGGTAAGATTCATGGGGCTATCAAGCTCGTTGCCTTCTAGCATGTCGGTTACCCAACCAAATAGCGTACTCACGTTCGCCATGCCCATTTCAGCCGCTTTAGGGCTAGCGCTTTGCTCGTATAACCATTCTTCGTAGCTCATCGACTTGATCATGCCACGAAGGGCATCTTTGGTATCGCCTCGGGTAGCATTGTCGGCCACTTCTACTATCCAGCGAGCAAACCCCGATACGGCATCGAAGGCTCTATCCGACAACACGCTGTTTAAATTAGGGTGACAAGCTGCTTCGAACATGGGCACGCCTAAGCTGTTCGCAAAGTTACCCAGCTTTTCCAGCGTTACCCGCCCTATGCCGCGGCTTGGCGTATTAATTACCCGTAGCAAAGCGTTGTCATCGTCCTGATTTACCAACAAACGCAAGTAAGCCATGATGTCTTTCACTTCGGTGCGCCCGAAAAACGACATACCACCACTAATTTTATACGGAATACGGTTACTCATAAGCAGCTTTTCAAACAAGCGACTTTGATGATTTCCTCGGTACAAAATAGCGTAGTCTTTAAACTTAGTACGGTTCATAAACTTGTGCGCTAGCAGCTCTGCTACCACTCGTTCAGCTTCGTGCTCTTCGTTTTTCGCTTCTATGACTCTAAGCGGTTCGCCGTATTGCAGTTCAGAGAACAGAGTTTTGTCGAACAAGTGGGGGTTGTTCTGAATAAGAATGTTCGCGCAATGCAGTATTCGCCCAGAAGAGCGATAGTTCTGTTGTAGCTTAATAACGTTCAAGCGTGGAAAATCTTGCTGCAGCAAGTTTAAGTTTTGTGGCTTAGCACCGCGCCATGAATAAATAGATTGGTCGTCGTCGCCTACTACGGTAAAGCGCGAGCGCTCACCCACCAATAGTTTTACCAGTTCATACTGACTGGTGTTGGTATCTTGATACTCATCCACCAGCAGATAACGAATTTTGTTTTGCCACTTGGCCCGTACGGTTTCACTGGTTTTTAACAGCAGTGTGGGCAACAAAATAAGATCATCAAAATCAAGGGCGTTATAGGCGCGTAAGTTATCTTGGTAGCGCTTATAAGCTTCAGCAAATTCCCGCTCACCGGTACTGGTAGCTTGCTTTAGTAACGCCTCGGGCAGCAGTAAGTCGTTCTTCCAATTTGAAATACAGCTTTGTAATAGCGAAAGCTGATCTTTGTCGCCGTCTAGCGTGTCTTCGGTTAAATCGGTTAGCAGTGCCAACGAGTCTTTGTCGTCGAACAACGAAAAACCAGGCTTTAAGCCTAGCTCTTTAATATGGGCTTTTATAATGGTTAGCCCCATGGTGTGAAAGGTACATACTTTCAAACCACGGGCTTCTGGCTTACCTAAGGTTTCGGCTACCCGCTCTTTCATTTCGCGAGCGGCTTTGTTGGTAAAGGTTACCGCTGCAATATACCGAGCTGGCATATCGCAATTTCTAACTAGGTGCGCAATTTTGTTGGTAATAACCCGAGTTTTACCACTGCCGGCGCCAGCTAATACTAAGCAGGGGCCCGACACAAAGGTGACAGCTGATTGTTGCGCATCGTTTAATTTCATCGCGTTCCTAAATTACGTTCCTAAAAGCTAACAGGTGTAATGTGTGCCATGCTTTTCTTTAATGTGCTTTTTCATTGCAAGAAGTGGCGATACCGATAGAATAGAAGCCTATTCTAACGAAGCGCATTATAAGGGAAATCCATGTTGGATCCGAAAAAACTCGAAGATTTAGCGAAACAGATTGCTGACGCCGTACCACCGGGTGTGCGTAACATGGCTGAAGGCGCAGAAGGTAAAATTAAACAGATTTTACAGTCGCAGCTTTCAAAGCTTGATTTAGTCACTCGTGAAGAGTTCGATATTCAAAGCCAGGTGCTTATTCGCACTCGCGAAAAATTAGATGCGATGGAAGCTCGCATTGTTCAATTAGAAGCGAAAGCAGCTGAAACAACTAAGCCTGAATAGCTTTTTACTCATTAATGCTAAGCGGTTCATTGTGTTAACTAATAACTGAACCGCTTAACCTATCCAAAAATTTGCCACTAAGCCTAACGTAAAAACCAAGCCAACATAGTGATTTTCGATAAAGGCGGTAAAACACCCTTCTCGCTGTCGGTTCTTAATATATTGATACTGGCGGTAAAACAGCCCTGCCCCAATAATTAGCGATAGATAATACGGCCAATGTGCTTCGATAGCCCCGCCAATAAAATACAAAGTAACTAGCATGGTGGCTTGAAGCCCAATAATAATGGGCACGTCGTACTTACCGAACAAAATGGCTGTAGATTTCACCCCTATTTCCAGGTCGTCATCCCTGTCTACCATGGCATACATGGTGTCGTAGGCTACCGTCCATAATAGATTGGCCACAAACAGCCACCAGCCATACGCAGGCACAGTTTCAGACACCGCCATAAACGCCATGGGAATTGCCCACCCAAAGGCCGCGCCCAATACCACTTGCGGTAAGTGAGTGTAGCGTTTCATAAAGGGATAGCTAGCGGCAAGCAACAGCGCAATGACAGATAGTGCAACGGTTTGCCAATTCAGCATCAGCACTAACAAGAAGGCCAGTATAATTAGCCCCGCAAATAGGGTTAGCGCTTGTTTCGAAGTAACTTCTCCCGTGGCCAATGGCCGCGTGGCGGTGCGCTTTACACTGCCATCTACTTTTCTATCGGCGTAGTCGTTGATAACACAGCCCGCTGAGCGCATTACTACCACACCAGCGGTAAAAATAAGCGCAATGCCTATACTGGGTAGGCCTTCAGATGCCATAAGCAATGCCCAAAAGGTAGGCCAAAGCAGCAAGTAAATCCCCACGGGCTTGTCTAGCCGCATCAGGCGACTATACGCAGATGGATGCTGTTTTATATGATTGATGTTTTGGGCTAAATTAAGATTCAGTGCCATTGTCGTACCTTGAATAATAAACGGGGGCATCGGGTAAAAAAACTTCGGCCACTATCATGCTGTCTTCACCTAACGTAAATAATGAACGTCGGCCCCATAATTGTTGAGTGCGTTCAAAGCCTAATGCTGTTGCTGGCAACTGACACAATTGAAACTCAGAGCGTATAAACCTAGCATCGTTAAACAGTCGCTTACCTAAGGGTTCACTGCCTAAATTGGCTAATTCAGCTTCAACCAAACGCTTAGGAATAACGGAACGGGCAAATACCCACGGCAATGCATTACCACACAACAGTACTTCTCGTACCTGAAATGCCTGTGAAGGCAGATGTGATTTTTGGTTCGATAGTAGGCTTTGCTCATTAGCATGAAGTGCGGTTTCAGCTTGCCCTAGCACGTTTAACGAAAATTGATGGCAAAGCGACTGCACCCGCTCGGTTAAGGAGCCCGTATCTAGTAACCAATTTTTTAAATACGGATTGTTACGGGGCGCACTGTCGGCTTGCATCCACTCTACATTTAAGCCAACGGGAAAGCTGCTAGGAAAACTCACTACCAAATCTCTGTCATAATTTTACACGATAAAAAAAGTATCATATCACTTGTTGGTGACATGGTGGTTTATCTGATTGCTAATAGCTAGCATATTGATTTTACGTGTACCTTAGTACTTTTGCAGTAGTGTCATTAACCTATGATTTGCTACACTACAGCCTGTCATCTAAATTAATTGGTATTTTTGGCTCTCATCATGACAAAGTCACTTGCTTCACGTTTTATAGCTACCGCTCTATTAGTTAGTAGTGCTTTCGCCCCTGCATTTGCACAAGAAAAGGCAAATTTTGCTTATCTTGGGCTAGAGCCAGACATCGTTACCAATTACATTGGCGAGTCTTCAAAAAAACTTGGGTATGTTCGCGTTACCGTTGAATTAATGATTTATGACGTAGATCAGCTAGAAATAGCAGAACACCATATGCCGTTATTACGTGCAACTGCCATCGATATCTTCGGCAGACAGCCTGAAGAAAAAGTAAAATCGCTAACGGGCAGAGAAGATATTCGCCGCGCCATTCTAAAAGCACTTCAAGATCATATGAAAAAAGAAACCGGTGGCGAGGTTATCAAAAACGTTATCTTTACCAAATATTTATACCAGGGCTAGGCGCTACTACAGCAGCACCTAGTCAAGAACGAAGGCTCGCGCTATTGCCCTTGCTTTCGTTTATCGGCCCCAAGGCTTAATAGCCCTGCTAGCAAACAGCCGGTAATTAACCCTGCGGTGTGCGCCGCATTGGCCATGTTCACCCACAGCACATCGGCAAAGCCTAATACTAGCCACACCAACATAAAACCTATTACCGATTTAGGCAGCGACAAGCCCCACTGTGGCTTCAGCCAACCTAACCACCATACAAAGCCCATTACAGCGTATACCACTCCTGACAAGCCGCCAAAGAGCATTAAGTTACCTTGTACTGGCGTAGTAAACATCGCTTGAGCCACGTTCGATATAATGGCCGACAGTGCAAACACCACAAACAGCATGCTTTTACCAAAGGTACTTTCTATTTTGGCGCCTAGCATGCACCACCAAAGTAGATTGAAAATAATATGCAGTGCGCTGAAGTGAATAAATGCGGGGCCTAATAGCCTCCACCACTCATGGTTTTCGGCAAGCACACTAAGTGGCTGCATGAGCAGGTGTTGCGCAATGGGGCTGAACAAGCCTAGCAACGACAAACCATACACCAGTACACAAAGTACAAACACAATACTGGTTAACGGTACCGACAATGCATTGTTGATGAACCCTTTCATATCAAACTGACGTGAGGGCACTAAATCGACGTTTTCACCATGCTGCCAAGCAGCTTGCTGATATTTAGGATTGTTCGGTTGCTGAATAAATTCTTCAGTTATGGCGCGGGCTTTAAGTGCATCGTTGTCGTCTGCCAATAATACAACAAACTCATCACCCGTTTCAGTAGGCTTTACCGTGGCGGTGATATTCTGGCTACCTAAGTAGTTAGCCAGTAAATGCGCCACGCCTTGCTGACGAAAAGCAATTAAAGGATGGCTCACGAATTTTCAGACACCACAGACTGACCTAATCGCCATGCTTCGAAACCACCGTCCATACTATAGACGGTGTTAAAACCTTGCTCGGCAATAACCTGTGCGGCTTGCTGACTGCTTACGCCGTGATAGCACACTACTACCACAGGGGTTTCTTTTGGCGTTTGTTCTACAAAGGCCGCGAAGTTATCGTTATTCAACGGCTTCGCTTCTGGCATGTGACCATTAGCAAAAGATTGCGGGTCACGAATATCTACGATGGCTACATCGCCATTGAAGTTTGCTACGTCTTGTACACTAATGTGTGAAAATGCTGTCATTATTGCCAGTCCAGTATAACTTTGCCTGATTGTCCTGAACCCATGGTATCAAAACCTTTCTGAAAGTCATCAACCGAGAAGGTATGTGTGATGATTGGCGACAAATCTAAGCCACTTTGCAGCAAACTTGCCATTTTGTACCAGGTTTCGAACATTTCACGACCGTAGATACCTTTGATCACTAACCCTTTAAAAATAACTTGGTTCCAATCAACCGATACATCTTGTGGTGGAATACCTAGCATTGCCACCTTTCCGCCGTGATTCATTTTCTTTAGCATGTCGCGAAAGGCGACCGGTACGCCCGACATTTCAAGGCCAACATCAAAGCCTTCACTCATCCCAAGCTCGTTCATCACGTCTTGCAAGTCTTCCTTGCTAACATCAACGGCGCGAGTTGCGCCCATCTTTCTAGCAAGCTCTAAGCGATACGGGTTGATGTCGGTGATAACCACATGGCGCGCACCAACGTGACGCGCCACTGCAGCTGCCATAATACCAATAGGACCAGCACCGGTAATTAATACATCTTCACCCACTAAGTCGAAGCTAAGGGCGGTGTGCACAGCATTACCAAATGGGTCGAAAATAGATGCCAGTTCATCACTAATATTATCGGGAATTTTAAATGCGTTAAACGCAGGAATAACCAAATACTCTGCGAAGGCCCCAGAGCGATTTACGCCAACGCCTTCGGTGTTGCGGCATAAATGGCGACGGCCAGCACGACAGTTTCTGCAGTGACCACAGGTAATGTGGCCTTCGCCAGACACTCGGTCGCCAACGGCAAAGCCGCGTACTTCTTGACCCATACCAACTACTTCGCCTACGTATTCGTGGCCTACAACCATAGGTACGGGTATAGTATTTTGCGACCAGTCGTCCCAGTTGTAAATGTGCATGTCGGTACCGCAAATGGCGGTTTTACGAATTTTGATTAATAAATCGTTGTGGCCAACTTCAGGCTCTTGGGTATCTTGAAGCCAAATGCCTTTTTCAGCTTTTGCTTTAACTAACGACTTCATGCAATAACTCCCATTTCACGGCCTACTTCAATAAACGCATCAATGGCTTTGTCTACGTGCTCAATAGAATGCCCAGCTGACATTTGGGTGCGTATTCTAGCTTGCCCTTTAGGTACTACAGGGTATGAGAAACCAATCACGTAAATACCTTTTTCAAGTAGCTTGTCTGCCATCTCGCTAGCAACACGCGCATCGCCTAGCATCACAGGAATAATAGCGTGATCTTTACCTGCAAGGGTAAAGCCAGCATCTTCCATACGAGAACGAAAGTGGGCTGAATTGCGCCATAGTTGTTCACGCAATGCTGCGCCATCTTTCATCATTTCAAATACTTTAAGTGAGGCCGAAACTATAGGTGGAGCAACAGAGTTTGAGAATAAGTACGGGCGAGAGCGTTGACGTAACCACTCAACCACTTCTTTTTTGCCTGACGTATAACCGCCTGATGCGCCGCCCATAGCTTTGCCTAAAGTACCAGTTAAAATATCCACTCGGCCCATTACGTCGCAGTATTCATGACTACCTTTGCCGTTTTCGCCTAAAAAGCCTGTAGCGTGACAATCATCTACCATGACCAGTGCATCGTACTTTTCAGCAAGGTCGCAAATACCTGCAAGGTTGGCAATTACACCGTCCATCGAGAACACGCCATCGGTAGCAATCACTTTAAATCGTGCGCCGTCGGCAACGGCTTGCTTAAGTTGATCTTCCAGTGAGTCCATGTCGTTATTGGCATAACGGTAGCGCTTAGCCTTACACAAACGCACGCCGTCAATAATGCTCGCATGGTTTAACGCATCAGAAATAATGGCGTCTTCTGGGCCAAGCAAGGTTTCAAATAACCCGCCGTTCGCATCGAAGCATGAAGGGTATAAAATAGTGTCTTCGGTACCTAGGAAGCCACTAATTTCGGTTTCTAGCTGTTTGTGTATGTCTTGCGTACCACAAATGAAACGCACAGACGCCATGCCAAACCCGTGGGTTTCAAGGCCACTTTTAGCCGCAGCGATAAGATCAGGATGGTTAGCCAAACCTAAATAGTTGTTCGCACAGAAGTTGATGACATGCTCGCCATTGGCCACGTCTATATCTGCTTGTTGCTGTGAAGTAATAACGCGCTCTTTTTTATACAGACCATCTTCTTTAGTGGCCTCAATTTGCGCTTGCAGGTGAGAGATAAATGCCGCTGACATGTCAGACTCCGAAATTAATAAAAAATGTATTTTAAAGAAAGCGATATAAAGGTTACACAAGGAAGGGGGCGTTTTAACAGTATTAAAACTTGTAGCTGTAAACTTTTTAGCACACTTGTTAGCTGTGGCTAAAAATCTAACTGGCTAGGCTGCCCTATTCGTTAGACCGCGTACTGTCCCATATGCCCATGTGTACGTTCTTGCTTAGGGTGGTCCAAATGTCTGGCTCTGGAATGGGTCGACTAATTAAATACCCCTGCCCCATCTGACAATCAAAGTGACATAGCATTTCAAACTGCTCTGCTGTTTCAATGCCTTCAGCTACCACAATTAACCCCATTTTTCGCACCATGGCAATGGTTGAATGCACGATGTTTCTATCATCGGCATTCTCGACGATATTGGCTACAAAAGAACGGTCGATTTTTATAAAGTCAGCGGGCAGTGATTTTAAGTAACTGAGTGACGAGTAGCCCGTTCCAAAGTCATCAATGGCCAAAGTACACCCCATGTCTCTAATAGTACGCATAATTGAGGTTGCACGTTCAATGTCGGTGACCAATACGGTTTCCGTTAATTCCAAACACACTTGGGATGGTGAAATATCATTGCGAATAATTTGCTGCTGCAAAAAATCAGGAAGACTGGGGTCAAGAAACTGCCCAGCAGACAGGTTAATCGCTAACTTCACATTAGGGTAACCATTCGCGTTCAGTTCTCTAATAAGGTAGGTGGCCTTGGCTATTACCCAATAATCTAGCTCTAGCATGAAAGAGGTGTTTTCAAGTGAAGGAATAAACTCTGCCGGTGATATGGTCCCCTTAACAGGGTGATACCAGCGAAGTAGTGCTTCGAAGCCTATTAATTCATTGGTTCGCAAGTCGATTTGAGGCTGCAAGGCCAAACTGAACTGACTTTCTCTTAGCGCCACCCGCGCTTCGGCTTCAAGCTCAACCTTTTTCATTACCTTCAAGTTCATGGTGGCATCGTAAACTCTATAGCCCGCCCCTTTTTTCGATTTTGCCTCATACATAGCAATATCAGCATGCCGTAACAATTCCACTGGCGTAGCTCTGGCATGGCGGCTCACGGCCACACCTATACTAATAGAGACGTAAAATTGCATGCCACCCGCTTCAATCGGCTGGTCAAACTCTTCAATGATTTTCTTCGCAACGTGTTCCACTTGTTCTTTGTTTTCGATGCTAGATAACAATACAACGAACTCATCACCACCAAATCGTGAAGCAATATCAGTTTCTCTAATAGGCCGCGATATCCGCATAGCCGCGGCTTTTAAAAGCTTATCTCCCACGTCATGACCATAGCTGTCGTTAACTTTTTTAAAGTCGTCTAAGTCCATGAACATCAGTGCAACCAACCTATCGTCTCGCGCTGAGTGGGCAAGTTGGTTTTCAATTTGAAAGGTCAGCATATTCCGGTTTGGCAGACCGGTAAGCACATCGAACATGGCCATTTTTTCAAGTTTGGCAGTATTCACCGCCATTTGGCCATCGAAGTCTTCCAGTTGTTTTGCCAGGGCATTCGCAGCATCTTCTACCACATCAAGTTCGTCGTTTAATCGCCAAAGCGAAGCGTGCTGCTTCTTTTCAACTAGTTTGCGGTATTCGATAAATTTGTGGTCGGCAAGCATAGGCAAACCTTCACTTATACCTAATAGCCTCAAGCGGTATTGATTAAGAAAGAGCCTTAGAAGCAATGAGAACACGATAAACAGCACAATCGCACTGATTATAACCAGTAATTCGTACTGCTCTTTTTGATGTACTAATGCAGTAATATCTTGCACAACCATGAGGTAAGGTTGCTCTGTGAGGCTGTGGGGGAAGGGCAACAAACTTACCGACAGCTCTTTTCCCTGAAACGAAACTCGAAGCCCTTTAACCACCAGCTTTTCTACACTCCAGCCTTTGGGAAAGGCGGCAATGAGCTCGGTTAAATAATCTTGGTTAGACTGTGAAAGCTGGCTGGACAGCGTTAAGGTAGGGTCGCTTTCATCGCCTTGCTTATTCTGAACCATCACGACCTTATGAGCGTCGGTAGAGCGGTTAAACAAAGACAAAAGTTCACGCAATGAAGCAGACAAGATAACGACAGGAACCACCTCGTCATCGGTCATAATGGGCACTGATAAATAATGTGTGCACGCATCCTCACAGCGAATTAACGCTCTACTGCTAAGAGACTGCTGCGTGCTACGTACCAATTTTAGAACAAAATCTCTAGCGGGAGCTGGTTGCTCTCCCACTACGCCATCCTGGTCAAACAGATACAACTGCTCCACATGAAAGTTCAGCATCAGGTATTCTTGATTTCGCTGAAGATTTTCATAAAAGTAGCCTAAATCCTGATGCTCCGACATTTCTATGTGGCTAAACATGTCTACCCACAACACCATACGGTTATGCAGAATATCCTCGAAAAGCTGCAATCGACGTTGGTTTTTAAGTTGCTCTTCTTGCTGCTGAAAAACCAAGCTTGAATCAGACTCACGAATGAGCATCATAGATATCACTACCGTGACGGTTAGCACCATCGCCATCAACATAATGATGGTTTTAGTGGTAAAGGACATCTCCACTTTCATAAGTGAACCTAGAACCAGTACATCAGTTGTACAGACCACATACGCCAGTATTTGTCGCTACGATCTTTAATATTAGGGTCCAAAAGACTCACCGCTCTTGTTGCGCCCTCTACCCAATGGTGTTCTGCTTGAATGCGCCACCCTGGAGCAAAGTCCCATCGCGCGCCCACGGCTATAGTGTCGACGTAGCCAAAGTAGGCGGGAATTTGTCCAAAACTACTTTGCTCAAGTTGTTTCCCATCAGGGTCAGACACGTTATTTACGTACGTATCGTAACTAACTAGCCCGCTTACCTTGCTGTTAAATAAATAGCGAAATTGAACAAAGCCCCCCTCAGCAGTTCTTCTTTCTCTAAAATTTGGAGCAAAGAGCCCTTGAGAATTTTGTAACTCTCTTAGGATCTCAGAACTCAACTGCCAGTTTTCGCTAAAGTACTGTGCAGAAAACATAAAACGGCGAATATTAGCCTCACCATCAAACCTATTGTCCATAACAGATGCTTGATAAGTAAAGTCTGATTCAAGCCAACTAAGCCCCAATTTCCACGCCATCGTAGAAGGCTGCCAAAAAACGCTAAATTGATGCACAAAATCTTGTTCAATTTCACCTGATGCAATATTTCCTAAAAGGAAATTTTTCTGAGCTTCGTTAATATCTGAACTGCCATAACTCCAGTTAACCTCCCAAATATTGTCATTCGAATATCTCTTAAAACTGGTTTGAATACCGTCGCTACCAAGGGCTACATCGCGAAAGCTATCAAAATAGACTGACTGAGGCAGTACCGCAGTATCTCTAGTCTGCGGAACATCACGCGTTACCGAGTAAAGCCAATGTCTATTTTTAAAGCGCCCCAAATGAACTTGACCCTGCCAGCCCCAAATATCATTAATGGACCAGTCCAAGAAAAGGTAATCTACTCTGGCTCCTTGCTCAAAGCGATTACCGCCATCTAGGTAAACTACTTGCCCAGCTACCGACAAATTATTGGTTAAGCGATAATGACCGTTTATGCCTAACTCGGTTAACTCACCGGTAATATCGTTATCAGAGGTGATAAAATTACTATCAACAGATTGCGTAATTCCTTGTGAAATATAACCATGCCAAGTGAACTTTGCAGGTTCATCTGCTGCATACACTACTTGGGTACCAAAGATGAATATTGCGGCACTAAATATCCATATCAACATTTGCTTTTTCATCGTTCACGCACCTCAATTTGTCGCGCCTCAATTACTTTTCCATTTCCTATGTATCCAATTGCACCAGGCGTACTTTCAATTAATTCAATCAGTTTCGCCTGTGATGCGGCACGAGCAGGTGTTACTCCTTGCCCCGAATAAGTAAGTTGGTCCCATAACCTGGATAGTTGATACGGAAACATATGCAGCGTTTCACGACAAAAGGCTTTGTGTAACCCATGCTCATCCTCAAGAACAACAACGTGGATTTTTTCTCCGTTGCTCCAGTATTGTTTGTGGCCTGTAAATATTTGGCGTAATTCTGATTGAGTCAGGGATGTGGTATCCACCGACGCATTAGCGACCACGACGGCCTGTTGTGCGAGAGCAACTGGACTACAAGCTAAAAATAGCATACTGAGCACCAGTGCTGGGTACTCTGAATTGCTAGTTAAAGCTCGTATTCGTTTCATCAATGCGAGCATAATCACCAAAGGGCGCTCTCCGTGTCTTAAAAAAATTGGCGCGTATAACCTAAGTGTAGATAACGGTTAGAAGAAATTCCCAGAAATAGTGCGTATTCGTTAATGTATTAGTTAAACCAAGGCATTAATTTTTGAAAATACCGCATCTGTGGTAACACCTTCCATCAAGTTATCGCCCTTTGCGCGAATTCCCCAAGGTAATTGTTCCCACTTTTTTCCTTTTTGCTTTTCAATACACGAATCGTACACGGAGACCGTGTTATCTATGTTGTTATATGGCCCAGTGCGGATAGGGTTTGAATGAGCATATAATCCAATAACGGGCGTGCCTACTGTGGTAGCCATGTGAGCAGGACCGGTATCAGGCGCAAGCACTAAACTCGCATGCTTTAACAATACCAATAACTGGTGAAGACTGGTTTTGCCAGTAAAGTCCGCTTTAATAGTGGGTTTACACGCTAAAATAGCATTGGCAGTGGCTTTATCGAGGTCACCAGGACCACCCACTAATATGACTGATTTACCTTGTTGTGATAAATAGTCAGCAGTTGCAGCGTACCTTTCGGGAAGCCAGTTACGCTCTGCTTTGCTAGCGGCAGGCGCAATTACTACATAATCGCCTAATGCCTCAGCTTGGTTTTCACCCCAACGTTCATCTTCTTCACTAACAGGAATATTCCATGATGGCGTATCGACTTTTGGCACGCCAAGCGCATCAGCAAAATCCATAAAGCCATCGAGCACGTGAGAATGTTGACGTGGCGCGACTCGCTCGTTAGCGAATAACCAGTGCAGCTCTTTGCTTCTGGCCCAGTCGAAGCCAATTCTGCGCTTCGCCTTTATCACTCTAGAGGCTAGGTTCGCGCGCAAGGCAACTTGCATCATAAGCAGTGCGTCGAAGGTTTCACCTTTCACTGCATTTTTTAAGCTCTCAACGGCAGCTTTGCCTTGTTTTTTATCAAAAATGATAAAGCGCACATTCGGCATTAGCTTAACCAGCTGATACTCTACCTTGCCAATGACCCAAGTTAACTCAGCGTCCGGCCAATGGGTTTGAATACGTGTTACCATAGCGGCTGCATGGCAGACATCACCAATAGCAGATAGACGCATTAAGCAAATCTTTTTTCCCACAAATGCTCTCTCGTTGCTGAAATGCCGAAATAATTCATTAGAATGGTAAATTTTACCATAAGTAACGGACGTCATGGCGATAATACGACGAGACTTAGGTGCTGGGCATCACTTCTTATACAACGATGAACTCATGACTGAACCTAGCGTAGATATGTTCAGTCATGAATTTTGGCTATTCCAAAATAAAATTACCGGTGAGGCCAAAGGCCGTGGTACCACTGTTTTTATCGACCATGATGCTCAGCATTGGGTGCTACGACATTTTAAGCGTGGTGGATTGGTTGGGAAATTACTTTGTGATCAGTATTTTTTTCTTGGTGTAGAGCGTTCTCGTCCGTTTGAAGAGTTTCGCCTTTTGACTAAAATGCGAGAACATGGCCTTCGCGTGCCTGTACCGGTTGGCGCCCGTATTCATCGCCGTGGTTTTATTTATCGTGGGGATCTTATTACCCAGAATATTCCGGCAAGCCAAGACTTGCATCACATGCTTACCCGAGACCCCTTATCAAAAGATGATTGGTATGCGGTGGGCGAAGCTTTGGCTAAAATGCATGCATGCCAGATTTATCATCACGATGCGAACATCAGAAATATTATGATGGATAATGAGCGTAATATTTGGTTGATAGATTTTGATCGCTGTCATGAACGTCGCGGACACCATTGGAAGAAAGATAACCTATCCCGTTTGTTACGCTCGTTGAATAAAGAAAAAGGCTTGAATACCCAGTTTTACTGGACTCAAGATGACTGGCAGTATTGTTTAGCGGGCTATAGAAGCAGCTGAATTGCAATTGCATCTACCCATATTTATCGATACTGTTGCCCTACAACAATAAAGATTAGATTAACATGCATACACGAGCACTTTATCCAGGCACTTTCGACCCCATTACCAATGGGCACGCAGACCTGATAGAAAGGGCATCACAGCTTTTCTCTCATGTAATAGTCGGTATTGCCGCGAACCCCAACAAGCAACCCTTATTCACCCTTGATGAGAGAGTGGAAATGATTCGCAAGGTTACCGCCGATTTACCGAATGTAGAAGTGGTGGGTTTCACGGGCTTACTTGCAGATTTTGCCGATGAACAACAAGCTACCATTCTTATTCGCGGATTACGTGCGGTATCTGACTTCGAATATGAATTTCAGCTAGCCAACATGAATCGCCGTTTGAATCCAAAATTAGAAAGTGTATTTTTGACACCAGCAGAAGAAAACTCTTTTATATCATCTACGTTAGTAAAAGAAGTGGCGCTGCATCGGGGTAAAGTAGGTGGTTTTTGCCATCCGGTGGTCGATCAAGCATTGCAAGATAGGCTTCGCCGCGAAGACTAAAACGCGTTAATAAGATTATTGTAAAACACACTGATCTCAACCTGCCTATTGAGCGCAGTGTGTTCTATCTAGCGTGTTCTATCTAGTGTGCACTAAAACTAGCGCTGACACTGTTTACAAAAGAATGTATTTCGCTGTCCAATCACTTTGCTTTGTATTTGCGTTTTGCATACCTCACACGGCTCCCCTTTTCTTCCATACACATTTAAATGCTGTGCAAAGTAGCCTGGGTTACCATCGGTTTGCGCAAAATCTTTTAATGTGGTGCCGCCTTGTTCTATCGCTTTTGCTAAAACCTGCTTGATGATTTGCGTAAGGTTTTTGTAGCGGGTGCTGCTGACTTTTCCTGCTTCTCTTCTTGGGTCGATACCCGCTAAAAATAAAGCTTCGTTGGCATAAATATTCCCTACGCCCACCACAACAGCATTATCCATTATGAAGTTTTTTACTGTACTTTTTTTGCCTCTCGAGAGCGTGAACAAACGCCTATCATCGAAATCGTCAGTCAACGGCTCTGGTCCTAGGTTAGCAAGTAATTTCAAGGCCTCGCCCGGGGGTTGCCATAAGAAGGCCCCAAAGCGCCTAGGATCGTTAAAACGTAAGCATTTCCCTGTCGCCATCACAATATCAACATGATCATGTTTCGCAACAGGTGTAGACGCATCAATAACCCGCAATTTACCCGACATGCCTAAATGCAAAATAAGCGTACCCGCTTCGGTTTCGATCATGAGGTATTTTGCTCTACGCTTAACGGCTATCACCTTTTTTCCGATAGCTAACGCCACGTCTTCGGGAATAGGCCAGCGCATTCTGCGTTCGCGCACAATAATATTATCTATCGTTTCGTTTAACAGATAGGGGGAAACGCCTAAACGGCTTACTTCAACTTCTGGTAACTCAGGCATTTTCCCCTCCACCTTTGGGTGATCTAATTCGTTGTAATGAAGATTGGTCAAGCGTCATTGGTTTAGCGTCATAGGTTACAGGTAGCAATGATTAAGCTAATACGCTGAATTAATTAGCCGGTTCACTAAGCCAAGGAAGAAGCCTATGCAGCTCAGTATTTTCAAGGGTGTACCAATCGCCATTGTACTTTACGGTAACCGGCTGCGTATTGTTATAAAACGCAAAGACATGGCCATTTGCTTGCCCTGCTAGCCAGATAACCACCACTATGGGTTCAATTGATTGAAATGCATCGTCTACCAAAGACGTGGTTTTAAGCTGGGCTGCTTGCCACGCTGCAATTTGATCCTGTGCTGATACTGGCAAGGCACCTTTAGAGGACACTTGACGCCACTGCTGCCCATTTCTCTCTAACTTGTTACTGGCATGCTCTATTTTGAGTACATAAGCGTCAGGTGGCAGTAGCGGCCTTAATTCAGGAGCAGCACGTTTAGGCAGAAAGCTGTCTAAGTTAAATAGCGCAATCATGACTAACATGGCAACAATAACCACATTGTTCATCGCGCGTTGTGAGAGTCTTGCCACCAGCAATCCTATTTAACGAATATAACGTTTATGGTAATGCCTGAGACTGACATATTCCAGCGGCAATATTTTCATATGCTCAAAAGCAAAAAACCCAGCAAAGGCTGGGTTTTCGTGGAGACAAAAGCAAGTTTATTACTTGATTTTGGCCTCTTTGAACATAACGTGCTTACGTACAACAGGATCAAACTTTTTGATCTCCATTTTACCAGGCATGTTACGTTTGTTCTTATCAGTGGTGTAGAAGAAACCTGTACCTGCTGAAGAAACTAATTTAATTTTATCACGCATTGTAGGCTTCCTTAGATTTTCTCACCACGGGCACGGATGTCAGTTAGTACTGAATCGATACCATTTTTATCGATGATACGCATACCTTTAGCAGATAAACGTAGCTTAACGAAACGGTTTTCGCTCTCAACCCAAAAACGGTGAGAGTGAAGGTTTGGTAAAAAACGACGACGAGTCGCGTTTCTTGCGTGCGAACGGTTATTACCAACCGTAGGGCGCTTACCTGTTACTTGACATACTCTTGACATTGATTTGTCTCCAGAACAACGATAACTGTCGCGTCAATCGATTCCACCTATCAAAAGGTCACTGGATCAAATGACGTATTACTATAAATTAGAGGGCGCATTTTATACAGCAAACAGATCCCAATTTCAATAAGAAAAGGAAAAAAGCTCAATTTTTGTCACATTTTTAGTCAAAAATGACGATTATCTTTAAAAAGAGCTAAAAAATTACACTTAAGTGTAAAGTCATCGCGCTTTGAACTCTGTTACTGTTTTACGAACGCGCGCTATACTGCGTTAAACGCAGATTATACGCAATAAAAATAATAATAATTGACGGTGCGTCTGTTTAATAACTTTGCCGCCGCGATGTCGGAGCGTTTCAAATGCTAGGTAAAGTCCTCTTTGATGTACAACACCTTTACTACCTTCCCCAATATATACCTGTGGCCCGTACACTGTTAAAAGCGGGTGTTTTATGCGAGTTCGTTTTACACCAAGAACTTGGTTTAGATGCTTTGAAACAGGAAGTCATAGAGAAAGAAGGCTTTCAATTCCAATTTATCTCAAATAAAGATGAAACACTGTCCCTTTACAGCAAAAGTAACGCTGACTGGATTGTATTCGGAAATCGACCTTATTTTAATGCCGAACAAAAAAAGCATATTACTTCACGCCTTGCGCTGATGTTGCACGGCATCGGCCCTAAAGCATGTTATTACGATGTCTCTGAATTTCCCTTCGATGTCAGGTTTGTTGAAGGGGAAAGTCGCCTTGAACGACTAAAAGAAATGTACCCTGATAGACACTTTATAAATTCAGGCTACGCGAAACTCGACCCAATATTTAATGAAACCGAACAACTTATTGACTTGTCAGCATTGGGGCTAGACTCAAACAAGCCTACTGTACTGTATGCGCCCACCTTTTTCCCATCAAGTATCGAATGCTTTCCCCCACATTGGCCTGAAACCTTAAGCAACGTAAATATTATTGTTAAACCTCATTTCTTTAGCCTGACAAAACCTAAATACAAATCTCAAAAGCAAAGGGTTGAAGCATGGGGTCGTTATGAAAATGTGTACTTGGCAAATGCAAAAGACTTTGACCTACTGCCATTCATGCAAATCGCCGATATTATGCTTTCTGATGCATCATCCGCTATTTTTGAATTTGCTTCGATAGATCGCCCAATCGTATGGTGCGACTTTTTTCATACACGCTGGAATTACTCAGGCCTCTTCAATTTCAGATTAAAGAAACGACTAGATCCCGATATCGCCCTGTTTAACCAGATATCACATAGAGCTAGCAATGCTTTTCAAGCGAATATGTTGATAGTAGAGTGCTTAAAACAGCCGATGGAATTAAGCGTAAATCGCAAAAAAATCACGCAAGAAATGGTAGGCATTACTGATGGTCAATGCAGCAACCGCATTGCCGAATATCTTACAACCCAATAACTTAAAACCTAATAATCAGGTGGCATTTTGAGACGCGTTATAACCTTCGGTACATTCGATGTACTGCACATTGGTCACATAAGAATTCTTAAACGTGCTCGCGCAGAAGGCGATGCACTTATAGTGGGTCTTTCTTCAGACGAACTCAATTTAAGTAAAAAAGGGCGGACTCCTATTTATCCCTACCACAGTAGGGAGGAATTACTCGCATCCTTGCGCTTTGTCGACAAAATTTTTACCGAAGAATCTTTAGAAAAGAAACGTGATTACATTATTCAACATAAAGCGGATGTGTTGGTTATGGGTGATGACTGGTACGGTAAATTTGATGAGTTTAAGGATATATGTGACGTGGTTTATCTGCCTCGAACCCCTTCTATTTCAACCACTGAAATTATTGAAATAATAAAGGAAAGCAGCGATTAACGCGTTGTTAATGTTATTAAAAAACACGTAAAAATAAGATTTAGTTAGGGTGGAAGTAAGCACGAAGCAATCGTTACCTCGTGCTTACCTAAGTAGTTAGTCGTAAAACGGTGAGCGTACTGCAGTGGAATCGATAAGACGCACTGGACGTCTCAACACCTGACCACCATCACGAGAAATCGGCACCCATGGGAATGTTCCTCGACCTTTCGAAGGTTGCAGCAAGAATAAGTCTGAAGGAATTGAGATATAGAAGCCTTTTGTAAAACTACCTTCCCCATATTCTTCAGATGAGACATCGGTGAAAGCTGCATACGCACCTACAACAATTCCACTATCGAAGCGTTTTGCGAAATCGATATTAACGCCTTTGTCTTTTGCCAAAAATTGCCCAGCACTTACGGTTAATTGGGTACCTTTAAGCATTTCAGGTTGCCAATAAACACTGGCATGGCCGGTGATAGCATCGTAATCTAGAGTTGACAATTGATTATAAGGATCACGCTGCTTCACATAGTTTATGTCAAACCCATATGCCAATCTACTATCGACAGGACGGTATAAAATCTCACCACCGACACCAGCAAACATAGTTTCTAGGTAACCCGCGTACACCTGCCCAAATACGTTCTCACTAATATTATCTTTATAGTGAATGAAGGCGGTATCCATCCCTACTTTATTCTCAGCAACATACTCTCGTACGCGCGTCCTCACTCGTGGTAACGCAGTTTCCTCGTTATCAACCAAAAAGTTAAATTTATCAAAGTTGTCTAATAAGGTAACCCGAGCACTGCCCATAACAGATAGCTTATTATTGAATGCATAACCTGCATTCAAAATTAAACCTGTTTGATATAAATAAAAATCTTCAGGGTTACCGAATGATTGTGTCCAGAAGAAGTTAGCACCATAAAACAGTCCGTGGGTATTCGTGGGCTCATAAGCATCCATTACCTCTTTAGAAGGTGTTGATCGCGCATAAGACGTGGTGATGTCTGCATCTATCGACTCATAGCGTGCTGCCGCAATAAACTGTTCAGCATCTATTATGGTATCAACCATAGGCTGACCACCACTATTTTCAACAATGTGATAGTCCGTCACTGAATCAGGAAGCTCTGAAGCCACTATGCGCCCTATTCGTTCCATCGCTTCATCTTGGTCACGGTACGCAAACTGGGTACCATAAAATACAGCTTTGTCTTCTTCAATACTGGCATCAGATAATGCAAATCCGGCTGAGCGATACAAGGTATTGTATAACCTTGATTTATCAACTTTATTAATAGTATCAGGCACTTGCCTAGCCATTAACGTTTGGGGTGGTTTATCGTACTTAACTTGGCTTAAGGTGTTCATATTGAAGCGATACGTTACGCCAAAACCAAACGTATTTCCGCGCTGATAATTCATACTGAAATCAAATTCTTTCCAGCGATATACCGCGCCCACATTCCAGCGAGAATCCTGCTCCAACTCGCCCGCTCTATCTACAGAGTAATCGTTACCTTCAAACTCAAGCTTAAGGGTTAATGGCTCCCAAGGTGTTTGATATTCGATACCACCGAAAAAGGCCGTTGTCCCTTTAAAGAACTGGTCGTAATCAACTTTTCCGCCGCGCCCGGAAAACCCTGTGGGTCGATCACAGTAACTGTCTCTAAACTCACAAAGTGGGTTAGTGATATCGTCTGCCGTACCTAAGTAGCCCCAACCTAATCCTAAATGAACATCAAAAGGTCCGAACGATTTACTGGCGTTAATATATTCACTTTCAAAGAATCCTGTACCGCCAAAGTCGCGAAAACCAACCGAAATATCTGGCGTGTAGTAGCCTTCTTTCCACAACCTAAATTTTACATCTAAGCCTTTATCTTTAAGGGTTTGATCGCCACTGAACGATTCAACATCACTATAAAATTGTGTACGCACGTCGGTATAGCGAGCGGTCGCTTCCATCCAATCGAATAATTGCAAATTGACTGACCAAAAACGGTATTCACCGTTATCGGTAT
The DNA here is from genome assembly GCF_017653625.1 of Alteromonas sp. K632G. NCBI lineage: Bacteria > Pseudomonadati > Pseudomonadota > Gammaproteobacteria > Alteromonadales > Alteromonadaceae > Alteromonas > Alteromonas sp. K632G. The sequence continues at coordinate 19,557 of NZ_JAGGDM010000005.1, read as the reverse complement.
AATTTACAGCTAATCCCCCTTCTTCACGCATACGCGCTGTAGGGGTTTGAATAAGCCCGTTACCGCCTTGCACCATTTGCGAAGGAGTAACCCGAAACTCGGTGTCGATGTTATCTGTATCAGCCAAAGCGGGACAGGCTGATGCACTAATGATGAGTGCTAAAGATGTTTTCTTATAAGGAAAAGCGCTCATTGAGGAAGGATCCTATGTACTGCTAAGTTTGCGATGCGGGTATTGAGTGCATCCAACGTTGAACTGAATATCTGCCCTGTTATGGGTACATAAATTTGGCTTCCTGGCATTAATTGCGAGTAATCAATGTTCCAGTAGGCAATACCACGTTTCTCTATCTCGCCCATTGGATTAATCACAAAAACATGGCTTTTATCAGCATCGGAGGCTTTAGTGACTGACTTAGCGGTAGAAAAAATAGAAAGGTCATCACCGTGTCTATAAGCGCCAGGCTTAATAACTAACCCTGAAAAATGCACAACTGATGGACGAGGACTAATGCAAAGCAAATATCGCCCTGGTTGGAACATAGGGTTTTCTTCAGCAATCAAACGTGCACGGTTATAGGATATTGGCGTGATAACACGAGTAGATACTGTCCAAGAAGATACCTGCTGATAGAGGCTCTCTAACGCGCGGTATGTATCACTGTTCGAATTGTAGCTTTTTAAAACCATACGAATTTCTGATAAAACAGCGCCTTTTTCTCGCTCAGCATAAGCGTCATTTAAATTGTATATGCCTGATGTTGGCCAATACCAATCACCAGAATCAGCCACAATAGATAATACACTGTTGAGTCTTACAGGCTGCGTAAACTCATAAGATTGCTTATTAATTATGATAGTCACTTGGGCAGATACAGAAGCGGTAAATAGTAAAAGCCAAAAACTCATTAGTAAGGTAACAAAAACTCTCATTTTATTTACTGCTCCTTACTTTTCATTAAACGCACAACTCGACTTAAATAGACCATGTCGTATACATCACCTTGTGGGCTAAACTTTTGCGTAGAAGCTAAAAGCTGTTTCGATTTTGCGTCAAGGTAGTAGGTATTTTCCCATTCCAAGTTGGTGTCGATATAAGGCGTAGTCTCTGGAAAAATAACACTTTCGGTTATTTTAGTAACCGTCAAAGTAGCACCTAGATAGGTTTGGCTTTCCTCGCCGTGTACTCGCCATGTTGAGCTAACAGGCAGACCGAATCCTACGTTTTCTAAATCAAGTTTTCTTTGCCACGAGTAGGCTAAAACATCATTGCTAGCCAAGGGGTTGTGCTTTAAATTTCCTGTATAATACAGTTCGTTATCTAGTCCTTCAGTGCGAACAATCACGCCATGATGCATGGTGAAAATAACCTTATCACCTGATACCCAGCGGTATTTATCACCATCAATATAAGCAAGAGCAAGTGAAGCAGCATCACGCCCACCCGCCTTAATTTGTAATAAATCGGCTTTACTTGCCGCTATTTCATCTACTGTGTAGGAAACGGTGCGATCCTCAAGGGCAAGACTAACGGTTTTAATATAGGCATTAATGGTGGTGGAGCACCCTGAGACAAGAAGAGACAACAGGCTGATAGCAGTCAGTAAAAGGGATTTTTTCATTGAAAATTTCGACAACTGTTATTTAGTAATAAGAACACTTTCTTGGCATAAATAAAAAAGCCGCTAATGAAAGCGGCTTTTTCGAAACTATTTATTATTACTGTACGGTCGGTGCGTAAGTAAATGTCACTGGAACAGTGATAGTGGTAGTCCCACTAACGGTTACAGTATTAGTAGTACCAACACAAACACCATCAACTAATGGATCAGTACCTTCACACGATGAGACTGTTTCAACTGGGGTAGTTGATGAATTGTTAGAAGCAATACCAGCAACAACGCCAGCAACAACAGCAGCAGTCGCTACAACTGGAGCAGTTACAGCGCCAAGTCCTGTAGATCCAGCTCCGCCTTCAGAGTCTTGAGCGCTAACACCAGCAGACATAGCCGCCGCTGCAAACAATGCAATAATTGACTTTTTCATATTAGTCCTTTCAGAAAATTTACCCATTAGAGACATATGCTAAATCATTTTCAACGATTTGACTAGATTATATTCGATGAATGACTAACAATTTCTATGTTAACAGGCCTCGCTGTGCAAATGAAACCGTTTCCGTGTCTCCGACCACAAAATGATCGAGAACTGACACATCGATCATTGCCATCGCATTTTGGATCTCGCCGGTCAGCCTGATATCTGCCTGACTCGGTTCCGCCACGCCTGAGGGATGATTATGAACTAAGATCACGGCCGCTGCATTATCTTTCATCACTTGTTTTAAAAGCTCTCGGGGATAAACCGCCGCACTATTAATCGTGCCTGTAAACATGGTTCTACACGCAATAAGTTGGTGCTGACTGTCTAACATCAACAGCAGGAATTTTTCTTGCTGACAGTCTCGTAGCTTTGCTTGCAAATAACGCTTTGTATCATCCACATTATTAAATACGTCTTGTCGAGCAAGTGGGATTTCTAAGTTGCGTCTAAATATCTCAAAGGCGGCTTGGAATTGGGCAAATTTACAAGCACCAAGGCCATTCACATCGGTAAATTCGGCTTCGTTTGCCGCAACCACACCTCGTAGCGATCCCACTTTCTCCAACAGATCTCTGGCCAAACCTAAAGCGGTTTTCCCTGGCACTCCAGCGCCTAGCATAACGGCAATTAACTCAGCATCACTTAAGTATTCTGCACCGTAATAAAGTAGTTTTTCCCTTGGCCTTTCTTTAACAGGCCACACTTTTATCGACATGATTAGTTTCTCACACACCAAATGAATATAGGGTTATAGCGCAGTAGTCTATTTATAATCGACTGATCATTGGGCGAGTTCTTGTTTAAGTGACTTACTATTTGGTGCGTGTTAAGCGCCGAGCGTACTTTTGTTCAGCTACCGCAAAAATAGCCATCATGATAGTCTTAGGTTATGTAAAAAATGATGTTTCAAATATGTCTTTAGCAAATAAAAATATTCTGCTTGGTGTTAGTGGTGGGATTGCCGCTTATAAAACCCCAGATTTAGTGCGTAAGCTTACCGCGCTAGGCGCGAATGTACGTGTTGTACTAACAGACTCTGCGGCTGAATTTGTCAGCCCTCTCTCGTTGCAAGCGGTGTCTGGTAATCCAGTACATCAACATTTGCTAGACCCAGCGGCAGAAGCGGCAATGGGCCATATAGAGTTGGCTAAATGGGCAGATGTGTTACTTATTGCCCCCGCTACAGCAAATATTATGGCTAAGCTGGCTCATGGATTGGCTGACGACTTGCTCACCACTTTATACTTAGCAACAGAAGCGAAAATTTTTATTGCCCCTGCAATGAATCAGCAAATGTGGAAAGCGACAGCAACGCAAGTGAACTTAGGCATCTTGACGCAGCATGGCGCATTATTTATTGGCCCAGCTGATGGAGAGCAAGCCTGTGGTGATGTAGGCTCAGGCCGTATGGTGGAGCCGGTAGAAATTGCTTCTGCCATCAGCCGAAGCCTAGGCACCTCAAACGATAAGATTTTATCGGGGAAACACCTCCTTATTACAGCAGGTCCAACACGAGAACCACTGGATCCGGTCCGCTACATCTCCAATCATAGCTCGGGAAAAATGGGTTTTGCTATTGCTGATATGGCCGTTAAAGCGGGCGCCGACGTCACTCTTATCGCGGGGCCAGTAAACTTACCTACCCCTGATGGATGTAAGCGTATTGATGTGACTACCGCCGATGAAATGTTAGTGGCATGCGAGCAAGCGGTTTCTCAATGCGATATTTTTGTGGCCACGGCTGCGGTAGCAGATTATAAAGCAGTGCAGGTTGCCGAAAATAAAATTAAGAAAATCGGTGATGAGTTAACACTTACTTTTGTTAAAAACCCTGATATTCTAGCAACGATTGCAACGCGAACTGATAAGCCTTTTTGTGTTGGATTTGCTGCAGAAAGCCAAGATGTGGAGTTGTACGCCCGTGGAAAGCTGAAAAACAAAAAGCTTGATATGATTGCGGCAAACGACATAACTGCCGACGGACTTGGCTTCAATAGCGATAATAATGCGTTACATGTGATTTGGGACGATGGCGATAAACACCTACCTGCCACCACAAAACCTAAGTTAGCTGAAGCATTGTTACTACTTATTGCGAATCGATTTAACAGTAAGAATATTGTTCAATAGCCAAGCTTAGAACATCACTTAAAAATAAAAAATAACGATATACGCTAATACTAGTATTCAGCGTGTCGATAATAACAAGAACTCATCATAACGATTTGGCCTGAGCCAACTTAACATGGAACGGACTTCTTAAGTCCGGTTGCGGAGGAATTACTCTCATCATGCCTGCTGTCAAAAAAACAAATCGCAGAGCCCAAATTCTGCAAGCCCTAGCGGGCATGTTGGAAACAAACCCTGGTCAACGTATCACTACAGCAAAATTAGCTGAAAAAGTGGGCGTTTCAGAAGCGGCGCTATATCGCCACTTTCCAAGTAAAGCCAGAATGTTCGAAGGACTCATTGAGTTCATCGAAGAAACCTTGTTTACCCGCATTAATAAAATAGTTAACGAAGAGAAAGACTCGCTGACTCGCTGTCAGCTAATTCTTCACCTCATTTTAGGCTTTGCCGAAAAGAACCCCGGCATTACCCGTATATTAAACGGTGATGCATTAATGGGAGAGCAAGACCGACTGCGCGCGCGTATCGCAAAACTCTTTGAACGCCTAGAGACTCAGCTTAAGCAGGTACTACGTGAGCGCAAGTTGCGTGAAGGAAAAACCCTATCAGCCGATGAAGCGATAATTGCTAATATGCTTATTTGTTACACCGACGGCCGCATTAACTTGTTTATTCGAAGTGGTTTCACCCGTAAACCAACGGAGCAGTTCAATGAGCAATGGGCAGCTTTTAAGCAGATGTTTGTATAAAACAGTTCGATATAAAGTGACCCTCAGTAATAGGAATTTCCAGCTTCATGGGGTCACTTCATACAGCTCTTTTTTAATTCGTATAGGGTTAAATAACGTTCAGCATATTAGATTTACCTATCTAGCTTCACCTGTAACAAATAACTAAGAAATAAGCCTTCTTTTTATTAGCTTAAAATTAACTTTCCAATTTGTTCTTAGCTTATGCTTAAAAGCGCCAGCGCTACTTAATTGAGGATCTTCAGCATTAGATTTGAAATTTTCTAATGCTTGCGGGTGCAAATTAAATGAATCAATAGCGCTCTTTGCTACGTTACCGTAACCTTTATATTCATTTACTTTGTTTTCAATGTGAATAACTGACATCCACAACCTTTTACCACGTACAGGAGTAACTTCTTTTACACTGCGCCAGTAGCCATGCCTTTCCTGAGTCCATATTGTTTTAAAGTTTTCACTCTTTTCAATCAAACTCATAAATGGGTTGTGAACATGTGAATGGAGACCAAATCTTACCCGTGGCGAAACCTGTAGCGTATATCCGTCAACGAAATCGATAACTCTAAACTCTTGCTTAGAGAATTGATTGTGTACTTCTTTTACAAAATCTTGATGAAGACTGTCGTCGTTATCTAGCCTCGTTGTAATTAAATAAGGCGTTGTGAGACGAGTTTTTATTTCTCTGGTAATAGACGGTAAAAAATCGTCCATTCCATCTGCATAAATAGGTATGAATTTGGAAAAATTTGAAGAGAGCTCACTAATTTTTTCACGAAAGATTTGTGGTGTCGTTTTATCGAAAAACACTAACCATTCAAAATCCTTTTTAGTTTGCGCTTTTATCGAAGAATAGCAATACTGTTCAAACAGCTCTAATCTATTCTCCATCCACTTGTCGGTTAAAACTTTAGATTGAGATTTTGTCTCATCCCAACCTTTTTTCCTAAGATTAAAGCGCGTCAGTATAAAGTGCTGAAACATAATGATGCCATTAAATATTTAGAAGATACTTTTTTACTAACTGATAACTCAAACGTAAAAATTCCATGTAATCCCTACTTTAGAGTAAAAAAAAGCTTACTAGTTCTGTATTAGTAAAAAAATAAGTTTAAATATTCTCTAATATCATCTTCCAAGTGCAACATCGCTCATTTGCGTACAATCATCATGGTGGTATAAGGCTAGAATGTTTTCTCTAGCGAATATCAACAACGACTCTATCTCGTTACATCGATACAGGTTATGTTTAACCTCAATGGGCTTTCAAATCGCATAACGTAGTTCGCACGTTACCTACAAAAAAGCAGCATAGATATGCTGCTTTTTTATTTAAGATAAAGCTACGTTATTTACTAAACGTATTCCCGAAGAAATCACCTTCATTCCATTTCGGTTTGTCTTCTTGATTAGCTAAGGTCCAACCAATTTGTGCATTTACTTTGGTAAAGGCTTCAGCAGCATTCCAATTAAATGGCTGGTTAATATCGTCGCTAGGTTTGTGGTAATTCGTTGATAAGAAGTGACCAAACACTTTACTACCATCTACCTCGGGATCTTTTGATGTTAAACCAGGAACTAAAAATACTGCTGGTACGCCTTGTTTAACAAATGCGTAGTGATCTGAGCGAGTAAATAGCGCTTGGTCTGGCCAAGGATCTGGGCTTAATGAAATATCAGCATTGCTTGCAGCGGTTTCAACCGACGCTTTCAAATCACTGTGGTTTGCACCAAACGCAATTACGTCGGCAAACTCATAGGTTAAAATGGGCATATCAAGGTTAACGTTTGCCACCATTGACGTCACCGGCACGGTAGGATTGCGAGCAAAGTAATCTGCCCCTAATAATCCTTTTTCCTCACCTGTTACCGATACAAACAATATCGAACGTTTAGGTTTTACGTCCATTTCGCTGAATAAGCGTGCAGTTTCTAGCATTACCGATGTGCCAGAGGCATTATCCATAGCGCCGTTGTTGATATTGTCTTTTTTAACTGTTTTCGCGAAACCAATGTGGTCAGAGTGCGCGGAAAAGACGACATATTCATCTTTAAGTGCTGGATCTGAACCTTCAAGCACGCCAACAACATTCGGGCTAGTCACTACTTCGTGAGTGCTCTTTTTACTTAAGCTTACTGTGCCAGGTAATGCAAAGCCTGTTGGTACTTTATCTGCCTCAAGATCGGCATAAATATCGTCAAGTTCCCGCTCAGCCCCTTCAAATAAGGTTTTTGCTGCAGCTTCACTTAAATACGCACCACCTTTAATTTGCGGGAAGGTATTGGCTGACTGCCCTTCGTCATCCAACCAAGCCATGCGCGGTGTATGAATATAGCTTAAGCGGCTTTGGTAAGGACGTACCTTTTCGTTTTTAGGCGTGGTGATGGTGATCATACCAATTGCACCATGCTCAGCGGCGTACTTTTGCTTTTGATACCCTGAGGCAAAATGAGCACCTTCTTCCGAAGGAAAATCACTGGGTTTACCGGCTAGCGAAACCACAATTTTGCCCTCTACATCGATATTTTCATAATCGTTGTGAGACAACTCGTCAGCCACTATGCCATAGCCAACAAACACAAGTTCGCCTGAAACATTAGCATCTACGCTAAGTAAGCTAGGACCTGCTAAATATTCTTTTGGGTAAGCAAAATCAATTTTTTCGCCATTACGAGTAAGCGTAAATTCTGGCGACTCTTGCAATAGGTTTGCTTTACGGAAGCTTACCTGTTGCATGTAGCCATCTGTACCTGCTGGCTTTAAACCGTATTTTGCGAATTCTGTCGCTATGTATAACGCGGCAATTTCATGCCCTCGAGACCCCGTATCACGGCCTTCAAGTAAGTCATCGGCTAAGAAAAATAAGTGTGACTTTATACGCTGAGTGTCAGGGTTAAAGCTATTTTCTGTCGTTTCATGGTTATGCGCAGTGGCAGCAAATGCCATCGCCGTCATCGCACTTCCAAGTAATAGTTTTTTTATCATTGTATTTCCACTATTTTTGAGGTCTTTACATATTACCTTACCCAAGCGATTCCGTAACGTTTAAGCCTAACGATTTTCGACCATTGCCCGTATTTCTAGACCATTGTAAAATTCACGCCCTTTAAGTCATCAACATATTAATAAACCCATGACAAAAACCGACCCTTTGTATCGAGTACAGTTCATAAGTAATGGCGAACGCTACGATGTGTCCGTCAAATCACTTTCTCAAAGTGGCTTATTTGGATTTGTGGAAATTGGGGAATTTGTGTGGGACACCCACACAGGCATAGTGGTAGATCCAAGCCATGAAAAGCTTAAATCAGAGTTCGCAGATGTTACCAGTACGTATATTCCTATGCATAACATCCTTCGAATTGATGCGGTGAGGAAAAAAGGCACAGCCAAAATTATTAAATTAGATAATAAGTCTGATAAAGTGATGCCTTTCCCTAGCCCAATTTATACACCTAACAAAGAGTAACCCACCGTTGATAATCCGGTCTAAGGTTACCGGAGGCTTTCATGTACCGTTATTTGTTAACTTTTATACTAGTACTTACTAGCTTTACCTCATTGGCAAGCTCCAACGAGGATAAGTCGTTTTATGCTTTGTTAGATGAAATTTGGATATACGAACTAAGTGTTTCCCCGCTTCTAGCTTCGAGACAAGGCAACAGTTCGCAAAATAGCGAGCTACCGGATATTTCACCACAAGGCTTAGCCACTCAAGATCAACAATGGCGAACGTACCGTCATGCATTGAAAGCGTATTCTAAGGAAAATCTATCTGACGACGCTTTTATCTCGTTGCTTATGCAGCAGTATCGGCTAGAGAATTATATTAGCCAATATCACTTTCGCGCTTATCTTGTCCCCATTAATTCCGAATACGGTTTTCATGGTGCCATGGCATCCTTGCCAAATTTATCTGTATTTAAAACGGTGGAGGATTATCACGCTTACCTGTCTCGTTTGAATGCACTTACCCCCTACTTTGAACAACAAATCGCCTATATGCGCCAAGGGCTAAAAGAGGGTTACACCCAACCTAAAGTGGTTCTTAAAGGCTTCGAAGATGCGGTAGCCGCTTATATTATGGACGACCCAGTGAAAAGTGGCTTCTACAGTCCATTTACTCGATTTCCAAAACATATTGATGCTTCACAACAAGCTGCGTTAGCCCAACTAGGCCAAAAAGCCATTACCACCAGCGTTTTCCCTGCTTACCAAGCATTTTATGACTTCATGGTTGATGAGTATATTCCTGGCGCCCGAGCCGCCATTGCTGCTAACGAATGGCCTGATGGCAAAGCTTATTACGCTAACCGCGCCAAGCACTACACCACCACAGATATGAGCCCCGAAGACATTCATACTCTTGGCTTAAAAGAAGTAAAGCGTATTCGAGCTGAAATGCAAAGCGTGGTAGATAGCCTTGAATTCGATGGCAGTACTAATGAGTTCATTACCTTTTTACGTGAAGATCCGCAGTTTTATGCCTCCAGCGCAGAAGAGCTGCTAAAAGAGGCTTCTTTTATTGCGAAAAAGATGGACGCAAAATTACCTTCGCTCTTTGAATATTTACCTCGTACGCCTTATGGCGTTGCTCCTGTACCCGATAGTATCGCCCCGAAGTACACCACGGGTCGTTATATTCACCCTAGTCGAGACGATCAACCCGGTTACTACTGGGTAAATACTTATGCGCTAGATAAGCGTCCGCTTTATGCCCTTCCAGCTCTTACCTTGCACGAGGCTGTGCCTGGGCATCATTTGCAAATATCTTTAGCGGCGGAATTAGAAAATTTACCCATGGTACGCCGCAACACTTATATTTCAGCTTTTGGTGAAGGTTGGGGTTTGTATTCTGAATTCTTAGGGATTGAAGCGGGTATTTATGAAGACCCCTATGATAATTTCGGTCGCTTAAGCTACGAAATGTGGCGCGCGTGTCGCCTTGTCGTAGATACCGGCATGCACACCATGGGATGGAGCCGCGAAAGAGCTGTTGATTTTATGATGTCCAATACGGCTTTGTCAGAGCATAATGTGAATACTGAGATAGACCGATACATATCATGGCCAGCACAAGCCCTATCTTATAAAATTGGTGAAATTAAAATAAAGGCGCTACGTGAAAAGGCTGAGGTTGCGCTAGGTCAGCATTTCGATGTACGTAAATTTCACCGAGCAGTATTAGAAAATGGTTCTGTGCCATTATTCATTTTAGAGCAAAAAATTAACCAATTCATAGAAGAACAAAAGGCGGCAAGATAATGATATTTGCATTCGGGATCATAGGACTACTTGTCCTGTTTTTGATTTATCTAGCGCTTCGTGTGCAAACGCTACAACGTGAACTTACGCTTACGCGCTCATCTGCAAAACAAAATGGTAATAAAGTTAACCATGCTTATAAAAATTTACTGTTAGTTACTGATGCGCTAGAAAAAACTTATTCAGCTCGTATCGAAAGTGCTTATAAAAGCCGCCTGATAAGTCAGCAACAACATACTGCTCTTATGCCGCTTATGCTTAACTTCTCTAGTATTGTAATGGCGTGCTGTGAAAAAGGCGCTACGTTAGAAGAAGCATTAGATTCTGCATTAAGCAGCACCGAGGTATCACAAAGCGATGTGCGAGACGTGATTAAAGAAATGCCTGGCCCCATTCGTATGGCTTGGTCTAAAAACAGCGCTGATGGTTTTATTGCAGCCTGCCAATTAATAACTAGCTCGGTGGGAGGTAACACTAAAAAAAGCCCTGCTAGCAGCGATGCCAGTACGGCGTAATTATTTAAGCATTTTTTTCAAATAGTTAGATGTCCTCACAGCCTTAACTATTTCACCCATCTTGAAAAGACAAACCTCTACACTATAATACTGTACACATATACAGTATTATGGTGTTATGAATATTCCTATTTCACCCATTGATGAAGTTCGTTCAAAGGCAGCGCTTTTTGATAAGCACCCTCATATATGGCGAGCTCGAGAGAAGCCTGTAAGCGAAAACAAGTTTTTGCTGGGTAATCTTATATTGGATGAAGCCCTGCACGGTGGTATCGCCACATCAGGCGTCGTAAGAATTGCATCACTAACGGGTATTGGAGAAATCAGCCTTTTTAAACACGTTTTAACTACGCATCGCACGCACAAACTACGTGTATTTATAAAACCACCCGCCCAGCTCCAAGCGCCTTGGTTAAGCAGTTTAGGCGTAGACTTAGAACAAGTCATCGTCGTGCTTCCAAAAACAGATCAAGAAGCCTTGTGGGCAGCAGAGCAATGCTTAAAAAGTGCAGCTTGTCATTGTGTTTTGCTTTGGAATAACACCATGGATGCAAAAGCTGCTCGGCGTTTGCAAGTGGCGGCATCGCATAACGATACGCTGTGCTTACTGTTTACTTCCCCTAACCAACAAAGGGCTTCTTTTCCAATTACCCTAGATTTAAGTCTGCATCTTCGTGATGCGCAATTGGTTGTTAACATTATTAAACAGCGTCATGGATGGCCCGTATCCGATATCGTGCTCCCCCATTCATGGACCCCTAACAACCGCGCCATTCAATCAGCCATGCAAAATAATAAGAACACCGAGCCAGCATTACACTCGGTGATTTAATGATGCTATGGGCTTACTTTTACTGCTATCAGTTAACTCTTGATTCCCATAAAAAAGATGGCGGCTTCACAGACGGTGATATACCTACTGTGGTTTATCACGAACAAAGCAACCAAGTAGTTCAAGCTAATTCTCAGGCTATAAACGAAGGTGTTGAATGCGGTCAAGGGCTTGCACAAGCGGCTGCGCTTTGCCCTCACGTGCGCATTCTAGCGTTTAATCGCGAAGCTGAAAAAGAGACCCTTCTCTTTCTTGCACATCGGTTATACCCACTCGCTTCAGACATTGTGATTGATGCTCACAACGCCATTGCTATTCGACTAGACAATTTACTGCAGTATTACGGTGGTCTTGACGCTTTATGGCATGTACTTACAAACGAGCTACATTCTGCTGGTATTCACTTTTATTTCGCCACTGCATGGGGAGTGGATGCAGCACGCCTTCTCGCTAAAAATAAAACCAATCGCTATACCGATAATAAAGAAAACATAACTCTGTTATTGTCACGCTGTAAGCTAGAACAAACTGCCCTTGATTCGAAAACCATTGCCACACTTGCTAAAGTCGGTGTTAGACAGGTAGGCCAACTACTTAAACTTCCCGTCCATGAACTTGGGCAACGATTTTCAAACGATACTATTCGCTATTTAACCGCACTGCGGGGGGAAACCTTTCCCAAATACGTTTTATTCAGGCCATCGATAAGCTTCAAGCAGTTAAAAAATTTATCGTTTGAAGTGGAAAACACTCAACACTTATTACCGAGTATTAAGTCCCTACTAGTTACGCTAGAACACTACTTACGCGCACGAAACTTACTCACCTCATCTATTATTTTTCGCGTGCACTTTAGAGAAGAAGAGCCCTTATCAATAGAGGTTAATGGGGCTATGCCTTTTGCTGCACAAAAGGACTGGTTGGCACTGGTTGAACTTAAAATTGAGACGCTTCTACTGCCGGAACCCGCCGTTGCTATATCCCTAACTTGCCAGCAATTCGAGTCCATTGAGAACGATGGAAACGATTTCTTTTCACATCGATTTACCACCGTGGCACAAAAACAACTTATTGGAAGATTAAAAGCTAAATTAGGCGATGCCAGTACGCTTCATCCTAAAGCGGGAAACAGCCACACGTTTGAAGGCATGACAGTAAATCAAGTCGTGGAAACTACACCTGCTTATACCACTGATATAGCACCTGCCTTCTTGTTTCAACACCCTATACCCCTAAACCTAGCGACACGTATTTGCTTTGGTCCTATTCGACTTCAGACACAGTGGTGGAGTAGCGCTGCTAGCCAAAAAGATTATTTTATAGCCGAAACTAGTCACGGTGTGCGCTTGTTAGTTTTTAAAGATGCAAAAGCCAGTTGGTGGACACAAGGCGTTTACAGCTAATGTATAGTGAGCTTTTTTGTCAAAGCCACTATAGCTTTTTAACAGGGGCATCTTCTCCTGCCCAGTTAGTGACTACCGCCTCTTTTCTTGGGTACGAAGCGTTAGCGATTACCGATGAATGTTCCGTGGCCGGTGTGGTGCGAGCTTATGCTGAAATCACACAGCAAAAACTCCCTATTAAGCTCATTATTGGCAGCTACTTTCGTTTCGATAATGCATTCTCTTTTGTATTACTCTGCCCCAATAAAGCAGCATATACCGAACTTTGCCGCATTATTACTAATGCCAGAAGGCGCAGCCAAAAAGGTGAGTATCAACTTGCAGAGTGGGATTTGCGGACGATACGTCATTGCACGCTAATATGGATCCCTAGTACTCAGGAAGAAAAAGATAATTACTGGGCGGCTTGGCTAACCAGCCAACCCAACATAAAAACATACATAGGCGCACAACGTTTACTTGATGGGTATGATCATCATCGATTTGCGACTTACACAAAACTACAGGAAAGATTTGAGTTTCCTATCCTTGCTTGTACCGGCGTGCTTATGCACCATGTAGATAACCTTCCACTTCAACATGTTCTTCATGCCACCCAAGCACATACGCAAGTAAGTAAATTGGGGCGAGCAGCATTAAGCAATGCCGAGCGTAGCTTGCGTACCGTTTCAAAATTAAAAAAGCTCTTCCCTGAAAAGTGGATTGCCAATGCTATTGACGTGGCGAGAGGCTGTCTATTTTCGTTAACAGAGCTACGCTATCAATATCCTTCTGAACTTATACCCAAAGGTGCATCGCCCACTACATATTTGAGAGAGCGTGTAGAAGCCGGCATAAAAGTGCGTTTCCCAGATGGCCTGACCGATGCGCTTGGGGCACTTATTGAAAAAGAACTCTCACTTATTCACGAACAAGAGTACGAGTACTTTTTTCTTACCATTTACGACATTGTTCAATTCGCCAAAGCGCGCAAAATCCTCTATCAAGGCAGAGGTTCGGCGGCTAACTCTATTGTGTGCTATTGCCTAGAGATTACCGCCGTTGATCCACGGCAAATCAATGTGCTTTTTGAACGCTTTATCTCTAAAGAACGAAACGAACCGCCTGACATCGACGTAGATTTCGAGCACCAACGTCGTGAAGAAATTATTCAATATATCTATGAAAAATATGGCAGAGAAAGAACTGCCATTGCTTCTACGGTTATCTGCTATCGCTTTAAATCAGCGTTTAAAGATGTAGGTAAAGCCTTGGGCTTCAGTGAGTCGCAATTAAGCTTCGTGATGAAGCAAATTAATCGCCGAGACAGTGTCATTCCTTGGCAGTCTCAGCTTGCGAATTTAGGGCTCGACCCGGCAAATGAAAGGGTAAAACTTCTAATTAGTATCACCGAGCAACTTCTCGGCACGCCTCGGCATCTTTCTCAGCACGTTGGTGGTTTTGTTATTAGTTCAGGGCCACTGTATGAGTTGGTTCCTGTTGAGAACGCCTCTATGCAAGAGCGCACTATTATTCAGTGGGATAAAGATGATATTGAAACGCTAGGACTACTTAAAGTTGATGTATTAGCTTTGGGCATGCTAAGCGCCATTCGCCGTACCTTTGACTTACTTAACAAGCAATTCCCTATCAATATAGATATTCCTTTCATTACCAAATTAGGCGATGACAAACAGGTTTACGATATGATTTGCCAAGCTGATACCGTCGGCGTATTTCAAATTGAATCTCGCGCACAAATGTCGATGCTTCCTCGTTTAAAGCCTCGCCGTTATTATGACTTAGTGGTGCAAATAGCTATTGTTAGACCCGGCCCTATTCAAGGGGATATGGTGCATCCTTATCTTCTACGACGGCATGGAAAAGAAGCCATAACCTACCCTTCTGAAGAAGTAAAAGAAGTGTTATCGCGTACTATGGGTGTTCCAATTTTTCAGGAACAAGTGATAAAACTGGCCATGGTTGCGGCAGGCTTTAGTGGCGGTGAAGCAGATCAATTACGTCGCGCGATGGCTAGCTGGAAAAAAGACGGCCGAATTTTTGAGTTTAAAGAAAAGCTGATAAAAGGCATGGTATCGAGAGGCTACGATGCCTCTTTTTCAAATAATCTATTCGAACAAATTAAAGGCTTTGCTGGCTATGGTTTTCCAGAGTCCCACTCAGCATCGTTCGCCGTGTTAGCTTATGTATCATGTTGGTTAAAATATTATTTTCCTGTTGAGTTTTATGTTGCCTTGTTAAACAGTTGGCCAATGGGTTTTTATACGCCCTCACAGCTGGTACTAGATGCAAAGCGCCATCATGTTACGGTACATGCGCCTTGTGTGAATGCATCAAATTACGAACACTTAATTGTTGAATGTAAAGGCGATAAGCAAATTCAGCTTGGCCTAACGCTTGTAAAAGGCTTAAGTGAAAAGAGTGCAAACCTTATTGTTAGCTGCAGGCCGTCAACTGGCTATAAAAATATAGAGGGTGTGCGAACCCTCGCAATACGTCCTGATGAACTAGAAGCATTAGCGAGTGCAGATGCATTTAGAAGTATTGCAGGTAATCGCTATCAAACACGTTGGCGGCTAATGGACAAGCAAGCCAATTTGCCGTTGTTTGAACATACTAATAACGAGGACACTTTCAATACTGCCCCAAGCGTAGCAGAAACCTTAATTGAAGATTATGCTTCTATAGGGCTTTCGGTTAACGACCACCCTGTAGCACTGTTGCACAGAGAGCGAGAGCTAGGTTTTATTACCCCAGCTAAAGCTTTACTTAAAAAGCCTCATAAATCTATTGTAAAAATACTTGGATGCGTGACCGGGCGACAAGCACCAGGCAGTGCAGCTGGGGTTACATTTTTAACGTTAGAAGACCATACTGGAAATATTAACGTTGTAGTATGGCAGGCTACCTCTCGCGCCCAGCATAAGACCTTTTTAAAGGCTAAGCTTATGCAAGTTGATGGAATTATTGAACGCTCGAAGGAGGGGGTTATTCATATTATTGCGGGAAAATTAATAGACCGAACACCATGGCTTGAGGATATCAGTATGCCATCAAGAGACTTTCATTAAATCCAATTGCGTATATACGCGTTTTATAGTCTCAGGTATTGTAGTATCAACATGACAAGGAGTTCGATATGAAACAGGGGTTGTTTTGCCTATTACTGATATGGATTAGTACAGCGGCAACTGCTGAAAAATTTATTGTAGGCTCACAAAATATAGAATATTACCCCCATTATAATTTTTCTTCACCTATTGATAAGGGTGTTGGCTGGGCAATACTTGAAGCCTTTTCCGAAGCATCTGGTCACGAATTTTCGTATTTAACTATGCCTGTTCGGCGTCTTCAAATGGAAATGCTCAAAGGGCATGTGGATTTTGTATATCCCGATAATCCGGGCTGGTATAACGATGTCACTGACACCAAAGAAAAATATTTTTCGGTTGCACTTACCCGTGCCGTTACAGGTACTTTTGTAAAACCAAAAAATGTGAATAAAGGTATCAACGCTATTAAGAGAATTGCTATGCCCCTTGGATTCACTCCAGTGAATTGGCAAGCAAGATTAGATCAAAACCTCATTAAAATAGTGTCTATCTCTGATACTTTTGCAGGCTTGTCGTTACTACAATTAGAGCGTGTAGACGCCTTAGACTTCGAATACCATGTGGGAAATTACTACTCTAATCAGTCGCCGCAAATAGGCCCTTTCATATTAGACATTACTCTACCCCATAACGAGATCCCTTTTATGCTTTCTGCTTTAAGACACCAGGAAGTCATTGAGGAACTCAATGCATTTATAAATAATAACCCAGCAATTATTGATTCGATCAAAGCACGCTATGGTATGACTACATTAGAAGCACTGACACAACAGGTTCAAACTGAATTTAGTATTGAAGATAAAGACATTTGGCAGCCTGAATAACCGTTTATGGGCTATTATTAATCTCTGTGTTAAAAAAATAGTATTCATTAATAAGGTAACACCAGTGGGCTATATAAAACGGACTTTCTACTGCCTTCTCATTATTTTCGGCGGCAACTTAGCTCAAGCAGAACAGTACATTATTGGTGCTCAAAATATTGAGTACTTTCCTCACTATGATTTCACTTCTAAAGTTGATAAAGGCGTAGGGTGGGCAATTTTAGAAGCCTTTTCTGATGCCTCAGGGCATGAATTCGTTTATTTAGACATGCCTGTTCGAAGGTTACAAATTGAATTAAATAAAGGGAATGTAGATTTCGTCTATCCTGATAACCCACGTTGGAATAGCGCAGATACTACCGCTTTCGAGAAGACCTATTCGAAACCTATTACTCATACGTTATCTGGAACACTTGTTAGGTCAGAAGATATTGGAAAAGGGATAAATTTCATTAAGAAGTTAGCTATACCACAAGGGTTTACACCGGTTAAATGGCAAAGCAGAATTGATGACAACCTTTTATCTTTAGTTCCCATTGAAGAAACTTATAATGCGCTTTCACTACTTCAACATAAAGAAGTCGATGCTGTAGATGTTGAATATCACGTTGGAAAATATTTTATGCAGAGTTACCCTCAACTGGGTCCCTTTTCCGTTGATATTACACTTCCTTTTATTGATGTCCCTTTTCTATTATCCACTTTACGCCACCCCGAAATAATTAAAGAGCTAAACGTATTCTTAATAAATAACCAAAGCTTGATATCTAACATCTACGAAAAATACGATATTGCTCTACCTGAAGAGCTGGTAGAAAGGTTTCGAACAGAACAAAATATTGAGAAAGACGAAGTGTGGAAGCCCCTGTAATAATTACTTATTTCAAGAAAATTCTTAAGTAGCTAAAAACACATAAGCATTCCAATTGACTTTAACCCCCTGAAAATTATAGATTTTCATTTCTGGTAATGATTTTGCTTTCTCCTTACATATTAAGGAGACAACATGTTCAAAAATACATTCAAACTTACCGTCCTAGCTTTGCTTTTTCTGCCTAACTTAGCGCAAGCCAAACAAACCGTCAGCGTTGATTATATGAATGGCTTTGACAATATCGACGGTATTCGATTTGCCTATCGACCATTAGAACACAACTTAAGCACTGGATGGTTTGGTGATATCAAACTGTACTGGGAGCTTAGCGCTTACCATTGGGAATACGGTGAAGACAATAACCATAGCACAAGCTACGCGCTATCAATAACGCCAATTTTTATGAAGCAAATTAGCACCGTGTATGACTACCCTCTGTTTGTTGAAGCAGGTATAGGGGCAAGTTTCATCAATGATGAGAAAGTAGCAGGCAAAGATATAGGTTCTAACTACCAATTTGAAGACAGGCTAGGTTTAGTGCTTGAACTTGATGAAAGCCAACACGTCGCCTTGCGCTACATGCACTTCTCTAATGGGGGATTTAACAGTAATAACCCTGGATTGGATTTCATGAACCTGTCGTACGCATATAGTTTCTAATAGTCATTGCTTCAACTTAAGTGGGCTTTATGCCCACATATACTTTCATGTTCATAATTTACCTGGTGAGGCTTATGGGGATAACTAAATTACTTAAATTGAAAGCTTATGTCTTAAAGCAGACAGATAAGCTATGGCATGAAATATGTAGCTTAACCTACTAGTCTCACATGATTTTATTATTTTCTTCTGTATAACTTACTATGGTACGTAATTAAGAGACTCACTTTAATCATAGTTTTCAGTAGTGGCGTATTAACATATTGTGTTGCAGATCTAGATACGGCTGGAAGTCAGTCAAACAGCATAAGTAAGCTACGTGGTAACTTCTAGCAACGGGCTTCGCGCTAATTCCCACTTTTCTAAAGGCATAAAAAAAGGGCTATCCGTTAGGCTAGGCTTCGTTGTGAAGCAATTTCTTCGAATGGGACCTGGCAGTGTGCTACTCTCACATGGGACTGGGCCGGTCACCGGAACCCCACAATATCCCCACGCCAGTTACTGGTCGCCGAGTCTCGGCATGCGCTAATACGTTTCACTTCTGAGTTCGGTGGCTCATATACCACGGGGTGCAGAATCATGATGCTTTTTATCATGCTTCTTTTTTGGAATGAGCGCGCAAGGAGGACCTGCAGTACGCTCAGTTTTTTACTACGGCGTAACTGCTAATATTATTTTCTATTAGACATAAAAAAACCCTTGTCTTTCGACAAGGGCTTTCTTCGAATGGGACCTGGCAGTGTGCTACTCTCACATGGGGAAACCCCACACTACCATCGCCGCTAATACGTTTCACTTCTGAGTTCGGAATGGGATCAGGTGGTACCGTATCGCTATGGCTGCCAGGAAAAACTGGTTGCAAACGTTAGTTTGCGTAATACCGACTTATTTAGTCCATATTACTTTAATAATTAACAATTTAGGAATTCTGATATTCATGTAATCAATCTTTTGAGCACTGAGTACTACTACTCTAGTTGCTTATTAGCTTTGTCTTACAACACTCAAGATTATAAAGCCTCTTGGGCGTTGTATGGTTAAGCCTCTCGGGCAATTAGTACAGGTTAGCTTAACGCCTTACAACGCTTCCA
>NZ_JAGGDM010000049.1:0-1798 GCF_017653625.1 Alteromonas sp. K632G | reverse complement strand
TCACTGGCATTTTCGATGATGTGGCTACCCATGTACTGCTGAGTGAAATATATGCAGCAAAGATCAACAGGCCCTAGAAGATCAGCACCTACATTATCAGAGCCTGTATCATCAGTGCTTATCTGTGTTTCATCGTTAAAAAATACAAAGGGCCCTTCCCCGCCTACTTTATAAGCCAATGGGGCGTCTCCGATATCAATAGAGCCATGCTGGCTTATTAAGACACCCACACCAATAATAGCCAATACAAAAGAAACAAGTAGAAAATGCCCGACTGATTTCGCTATACGTTTCGCTGCGCGCTTAAGCATACTGATAGCCAACAGCAAACCGTTTAAGCAAAGCCAGAATGCGATAGGTTAATAGGCTAATCGCGTAGGCACTTACCAAGGCAACCGGCGTTATCCATAAACCTGTAATAGTAGCCTCGCTACTTGCCAATATAGGGTTACTTAAAAAGCCAATAGCAACTGAATTTCCCTCAGCTTCTACCCAAAAGGCAATGCCGTTGGGCAGCAATAAGTTTGCAAATGCCAATACAATTAGTGCCAAACCCGTACCATAACCAAAAGCCATCATGCCCCAATACAAAGTTTTAGACAGGCCTTTGGTGACCGACGTTAAAGGCCGAAACCCTTTTGGTGGGGGTGTACCTTGTTGAATATGACTCACGTAATTTTCGGCCAGTACTCTTGGCGCACCAAGCCCAGCCAAGATGCTTTCAATATTGGCTTCTTTTCCTGCCATTTCCTGCTGATCGATAACATCATAAATATGAGATTCAATTTCTTGAATGACTTCTGCTGCATCTTCAGAACTTAACGAGGCCAAGTAACGACTAAAGCTCTTCAGGTAGTTGCTAATTTGTTCCCTTCCACTCATTTCATTATCCTTTTCTTTTTCCAGTTTCTGTCACGTTGTCTGCGCCGCTAGCTGAATCTGCTAGCAGCGATTCCATATCGACTACCGAACGCTTCCACCGTGCGCGCAGAATATGTAACCGTTCAAGACCACTTTCGGTAAGCGAGTAATATTTTCGTGGGCGTACTTCACCCTCTTGATGCCATTTCGCATTCAATACCCCTTCGCGCTTCAGCCTATCGAGCAATGGGTAAAGCGTACCTTCACTAATCACCATGGTTTCAAAACCATGCAGGTAATTAAGTATCGCCAGCCCGTATTTTTCTTCGCCCGCGACAGCGGCAAGTATGGCCAACTCTAAGGTGCCTTTGCGAAGTTGCGCATCCCACTTCGCGCTTTGATTTGAAGCTTCTGTCATGACCTTCCAGCTAGGTTAAGCTTATTACTATGTAATACATAGTATAATTTATAGCATAGTGATTAAGCAAAATACACTTTTCTCTTTTAGCGGAGCGTTTTGGTGGTTTTGATCAATTAGCGAAGTACGCTAATCTACTTTGTTGTTTAGTTTGTATTTAATTTGGGGGAATTAGGGGGTAATCTGGATTTATTCACCAAAGGAAAATGTGCCCACATGGAATATCTCTATTTAGTAGCATTGCTTATATTTCTGTTTACTTTTTTTATGTTCCGCTCACCACGCCTAAATAATCCGGAGCATGTATTGCAAGACGTTGGTGATGAAGTGTTAATTCTTCATACTCCCTTGGCAAGACTGTGGCCGTCTCAGGGTAAGCGAATTAATAAACAAAGCGCAGCGCGTATTCAACATGCCGACAACATTATTACGGTATTTAATCCAGGGTGAGATCGTGAATATTTATTGACCAGTTGGCGGAAACTAAACGATCAGTTTGACGATCCGGTTTAGTCGTGA
>NZ_JAGGDM010000048.1:0-2309 GCF_017653625.1 Alteromonas sp. K632G | reverse complement strand
CATCTTTGACAGCAAATACTGGCTGAGTGGCTCTTTTGACAGAGGCATTCGCTCCATGACTACTCCTGATGCATAACTTTAAGCTAAGGGGCGCAGATACGTGGGGCATAATGGCGAAGCCGCCCCGCGTATAGGCGTCCCAGCGACCGAAGGGAGAGGCTTAAGCGCTTTGTTAGAAGCAGAGCCTGTTCCATTGGCTTTTTTAAAAACTAATAAAGCCAGCATACGATTGATTGTTAAAGCAAACAAGCAAAATGCCAGTGCAGTGATGTAGGTGATTTGACTGAAGCAAGCCGCCATTTGAGCTACCAAGTGCAATGGTGCTTGCTGGGTGAAAATGAGAACTTGGCGGTAAAGCGCCTATTGCGCAACCTTTGAATTTAAAGTGGCGAAGTTAAAACCACCAAAAGCCAGGGCGATTTTTGAAACAGCAGGTGAGGGCGGTTGAACTGGAATTTTTATAAAGCCAAACGCAGTTTAGGCTGACGCCTTCTAACTTTAAGCTAAGGGGCGCAGATACGTGGGGCATAATGGCGAAGCCGCCCCGCGTATAGGCGTCCCAGCGACCGAAGGGAGTGGCTTAAGCGCTTTGTTAGAAGCAGGGCCTATACCTTTGGCCTTATTAAAAACTAATAAAGCCAGCATACGATTGATTGTTAAAGCAAACAAGCAAAATGCCAGCGCAGTGATGTTGCTGATCTGACTGAAGCAAGCCGCCATTTGAACTAGCAAACGCAATGGCGCTTACCGAGTAAAATAAGAATTTGGCGATAAAGCGCCTATTGCGCGACCTTTGAATTTAAAGCGGCGAAGTTAAAAGCACCTAAAGCCAGAGCGATGTTGCGAACAACAGGTGAGGGCTGTTGAACTGATATTTGTATTAAGCCAAATGCAGTTTAGGCTGACGCCTTCTAACTTTAAGCTAAGGGGCGCTAGCGCGTGGGCTAAAATCCGAACGAAGTGAGTCAGCCCGCGTGTTAGCGTCCCAGCGACCGAAGGGAGTGAACTTGAGCGTTTTGTTAGAAGCAGAGCCTGTTCCCTTGGCATTTTTAAAAACTAATAAAGCCAGCATACGATTGATTGTTAAAGCAAACAAGTAAAATGCCAGTGGAGTGATGTTTTGATTTGACTGGAGCAAGCCGCCATTTGAGCTACCAAGTGCAATGGTGCTTACTGGGTGAAAATGAGAACTTGGCGGTAAAGCGCCTATTGCGCAACCTTTGAAGTTAATGCGGCGAAGTTAAAACCATCAAAAGCCAGAGCGATTTTTGAAACAGCAGGTGAGGTACGTTGAACTGATATTTTTATAAAGCAAAATGTAGTTTAGGCTGACGCCTTCTAACGCCCAACTTAGGGGCAATAACACGTAGGCTAAAATTGGAGCGAAGCGACTGAGCCTACGTGTTATTGTCCCAGTGAGCGCTAGCGAACGACTACAGTTTTTTGTTAGGTGCTACGATTCAAAAACAACAAATGCAGCCCGAAGTAAAACAATAAAAACACCATAGCAGAGAATTGTTATTGAGCGTCTTCGACGTTTGGGAAGTAGTTCTTTTACAACCACTGAGTTGTTTCTTTTTAAAGACGCGCTCCATATTAAAAACCAGTATACGCTGAGAGCATATGAACTAGAACCGATTTGGACAGTTGCTTTATGCTTAGGCCAGAACAATAAGTACTTTGAATAAGCAATGGTGTCTCCTACCTTGACTTCAAATTTAGTATTAAAACGGTCGTAGGAAAAGCAAACGGAATTACCACCTACGTTATGTCGATGTTTATGAAATCTTTCGAAGCTCATATCCCTGTAGCACCTAACGCTAAGCTTTGGGGCGCTAGCACGTGGGCTAAAATCCGAACGAAGTGAGTCAGCCCACGTGTTAGCGTCCCAGCGACCGAAGGGAGTGCCAACAGCGTTTTGTTAGGCGTACAACTGAAAGTACGCAGCTTTGCTGCCACCACTAGCCAAATAGACCGCGTGTTTAAATAATTGAATTTAAGATAAAACAACCCTGTGCGAAATGCCAGATGTTAACGGCATTGATGGATAAAAGAGCGAGTTTAGAAAACTGGTGATGTTGAATGTTGGCGTTGCGATGTTGATGAAAAGGGCGTTGCTAAAGCCGATGAAACTACCGAAAAAGCAAGCCGTAAAGACAACCTAGCGAAACAACCTTGATGCTGAAATGTCAAGTCTGAACCCACATTTTAATGCTGTAAGTGAATGACGCCTAACATTAAGCTAAGCGGCGCAGTTGCGTGGGGCATAATGGCGAAGCCGCCCCGCGTAAATGCGTCCGAGCGACCGA
>NZ_JAGGDM010000047.1:0-2359 GCF_017653625.1 Alteromonas sp. K632G | reverse complement strand
GTGACTGCGTACCTTTTGTATAATGGGTCAGCGACTTATATTTAGTAGCAAGGTTAAGCGAATAGCGGAGCCGTAGCGAAAGCGAGTGTTAACTGCGCGTTTAGTTGCTAGGTATAGACCCGAAACCCGGTGATCTAGCCATGGGCAGGTTGAAGGTTGAGTAACATCAACTGGAGGACCGAACCCACTAACGTTGAAAAGTTAGGGGATGACTTGTGGCTGGGGGTGAAAGGCCAATCAAACCGGGAGATAGCTGGTTCTCCCCGAAATCTATTTAGGTAGAGCCTCGGACGAATTCCATTGGGGGTAGAGCACTGTTAAGGCTAGGGGGTCATCCCGACTTACCAACCCTTTGCAAACTCCGAATACCAATGAGAACTATCCGGGAGACACACGGCGGGTGCTAACGTCCGTCGTGAAGAGGGAAACAACCCAGACCGCCAGCTAAGGTCCCAAAATATTGCTAAGTGGGAAACGATGTGGGAAGGCATAGACAGCTAGGAGGTTGGCTTAGAAGCAGCCACCCTTTAAAGAAAGCGTAATAGCTCACTAGTCGAGTCGGCCTGCGCGGAAGATGTAACGGGGCTAAGCAATATACCGAAGCTGCGGATACGTGTTTACACGTATGGTAGGGGAGCGTTGTGTAAGTGGATGAAGGTGGATTGAGAAGTCTGCTGGACATATCACAAGTGCGAATGCTGACATGAGTAACGATAATGGGAGTGAAAAACTCCCACGCCGGAAGACCAAGGTTTCCTGTCCCATGCTAATCAGGGCAGGGTAAGTCGGCCCCTAAGGCGAGGCAGAAATGCGTAGTCGATGGGAAACGGATTAATATTTCCGTACTTATATAATCAGTGACGGAGGGACGGAGAAGGCTAAGCAAGCTTGGCGTTGGTTGTCCAAGTGAAAGCAAGTAGGCCGAGAATTTAGGTAAATCCGGATTCTTAAAGCTGAGATGCGAGACGAGCTACTACGGTAGTGAAGTTGTTGATGCCCTGCTTCCAGGAAAAGCTTCTAAACTTATGATTATATGAACCGTACCCCAAACCGACACAGGTGGTCAGGTAGAGAATACTAAGGCGCTTGAGAGAACTCGGGTGAAGGAACTCGGCAAAATTGTACCGTAACTTCGGGAGAAGGTACGCCCTTGTTTGTGATAGGACTTGCTCCTTGAGCAGATGAGGGCCGCAGTGACCAGGTGGCTGGGACTGTTTATTAAAAACACAGCACTCTGCTAACTCGCAAGAGGACGTATAGGGTGTGACACCTGCCCGGTGCCGGAAGGTTAATTGATGGGGTTATCTTCGGAGAAGCTCTTGATCGAAGCCCCGGTAAACGGCGGCCGTAACTATAACGGTCCTAAGGTAGCGAAATTCCTTGTCGGGTAAGTTCCGACCTGCACGAATGGTGTAACCATGGCCACGCTGTCTCCACCCGAGACTCAGTGAAATTGAAATCGCAGTGAAGATGCTGTGTACCCGCACCTAGACGGAAAGACCCCGTGAACCTTTACTACAGCTTGGCACTGAACATTGAACCTACATGTGTAGGATAGGTGGGAGGCTTCGAAGCACAGTCGCTAGATTGTGTGGAGCCATCCTTGAAATACCACCCTTGTATGTTTGATGTTCTAACATTGGTCCCTTATCGGGATTATGGACAGTGTCTGGTGGGTAGTTTGACTGGGGCGGTCTCCTCCCAAATAGTAACGGAGGAGCACGAAGGTTAGCTAATCACGGTCGGACATCGTGAGGTTAGTGCAATGGCATAAGCTAGCTTAACTGCGAGACAGACACGTCGAGCAGGTACGAAAGTAGGTCATAGTGATCCGGTGGTTCTGTATGGAAGGGCCATCGCTCAACGGATAAAAGGTACTCCGGGGATAACAGGCTGATACCGCCCAAGAGTTCATATCGACGGCGGTGTTTGGCACCTCGATGTCGGCTCATCACATCCTGGGGCTGAAGTCGGTCCCAAGGGTATGGCTGTTCGCCATTTAAAGTGGTACGCGAGCTGGGTTTAGAACGTCGTGAGACAGTTCGGTCCCTATCTGGTGTGGGCGTTGGATGATTGATGGGAGCTGCTCCTAGTACGAGAGGACCGGAGTGGACGAACCGCTGGTGTTCGGGTTGTCATGCCAATGGCATTGCCCGGTAGCTACGTTCGGAACGGATAACCGCTGAAAGCATCTAAGCGGGAAGCCGGCCCAAAGATGAGTCATCCCTGACTTTTAAAGTCCGGAAGGGTTGTTATAGACGATGACGTTGATAGGCAGGATGTGGAAGCGTTGTAAGGCGTTAAGCTAACCTGTACTAATTGCCCGAGAGGCTTAACCATACAACGCCCAAGAGGCTTT
>NZ_JAGGDM010000046.1:0-2476 GCF_017653625.1 Alteromonas sp. K632G | reverse complement strand
TCAAACAGATCATTGATGACACTACTGAACTGCGCGTATCGCGGTGCAAAACTGTAACCGCATAGATCCAGTAAGGCGAAGTTAACATGATTGACACCGTGTGTATCTGTCGAGAGTACGTCAGGTTTGATTTCACTGCTGTTGGATTGTAACAGGTCATAAATATAGTGTGATTCGTGCTCGTTGGAACCGATGATCCGAGCATTGAGGGCGCTGTGGTTGGCCACCAGTGTCATGGCCGTGATCCCTTTGTTGGTGCCGAAATACTTAGAGGAGTACCGGGTTTTAAAGGTTTCCAGATGGGTTTCGAATTTCTGACCATCCGCACTGGCATGCAGCTGGTCCTCCTGAATATGGTAGTGGCGGAAGATGGGTAGCGCTGCAACCGCATTATTGATCACGTCGCTGGCGTCATGCAGCGTTTCAGGCCGGATATAGTTGGCCTGCACCGTACTCAGGTGTTCATAGCTTCGATCGGAGATCTGCGCCATGCCATACACACCACGGTGAGTGGCGTTGGCAATCAGAATGGCCAGTAAATCATCCTGATGAGTGAACCCTTGTTTTTGTATCGGAAGTACATGAGTCAGACATTTCATGAACCCGGTTTCGCGCTCTACATACCGCAGTACATCCGCGATACCGACCGGTTGCATTCGCTTAAAAAAGGGATTGTTGACCAGAGATGTAGCGCTTTTGGTCGGCAGACGCCAGCGGGTACCGGTACGATTTTTCATGATCACATTTCGATTGTCTCCCTCATCAATATGGAGAGCAACGTCTTTGAGTGCACTTTCCAGCCGGTGTTGTTTCTCCTGTAACAATAACTCTGCGGGCTGTTTTAGTCTGTCCAGTGTTGATGAGGCCAGCAAGGTATCCTGCGATGTCTGGGGGATCAGGTCGTCTTCCAGTGCGCGGTATTTGGTAACATTTGGCAAATAAATGCGTCCATTCAGTCGTGAGGTTAACTGCCGGTAGAGCAGCCATTCGTAACGTTGCGGGTTAACGTTATCCTGTTTAACCAACCATGGGAGGTGCTTTTTCGGGATGAGCGACGTATCCATCGTCTTCAGTGGTCCACCGAATGCGATTTCCGTCTGCATCTGTTGAAGTTGGGCGACGACGGCTTCTGAGCCTTTACCGGCCTCACATTCAAGGCACAAGAACACCTGCCTTAACAGTTGCTCCAGGAGATTGCATTGTTCATCGTAATGTTGCCACTGGTACTCTTCCACGGTCCGTTTCTGTTTTTTCAGGTAAAGGCAGAGGGTCTGGATATCCCTGTCATTCATGACCTTCAATGCCTGTTGTCTGACTACTGAGAAGGGTTGATTATCATCAATGTTCTCATCCACAAACAGATGCAGTAACTCTGCCGCTTTCGTGACATTGTCCGCGGCTGACTGCCAGGACAGGAACACTGCTTGTTGTGCAAAGGTGTTGGCAGCTTCTTGTTGCTTGCGGATATGGTAAATGAACCCATCAGTTAACCGTTCCAGTGCCAGTTGTATCCGCTCTGTCAGGTGACATAGCAACCATAGATGCTGCTGTGCGCGTTTGAATCGTTTGAGTTTACTACCGTAATAGTTGATGAGCTCACCGAAGTGTTGTCGATTTTTAAGAGACAGATTAAGCCCATCGATAACGCCATTGATTTGCGTGCGCCATGGCGCTAACTGATGATAAAGGGCAAGCTCTTTTTTAAGTTCAGGTACGGTCAGACTTTTTGCACCGCCTCTGAGCTGGTTCAGGCTTAGTCCGTCATCAATGGCTGTTATGCTGTCCAGAAAGACGTGAAGTTCAGGACTGGTGAGTTGATTAAGTTGGTGCGCCAGGTCTTTTCTGACCTGCTGCATCGCTCTGCTTATCAGTCTCTGGAGTACGGTGTACCTAGGGATAGCAATGCTGTGACTGGTTAGGAATTCAATAGCAGTATCAAAGAGGTAACGCGGCTCCAGCCAGGCATTGCCCACCTGAACAAGGTGGTCGAAAAGAGAATTGAAGTGCTGACTTTCGTCCCATTTGTGATAACCAGCAAGGTCTAATACTTTTGCGTAGAGTCGATCTTTTTGTTTTTGTGAGGGAGTGAATGGTCTGAGCCCCTTGCCGCCAAGCAGCTCTTTACTGATGAACATTAAATCCTTAGAAACCTGCGAGTAAGCGATATCTAGGATGACGGGCTTTGATTTGAAGTATCCCAAAATCGCGACAAAGTAACATCTATGAGCTCTGAGACGAATTGACCGAAAAACTGCCAATTCCGCATCGTTCAGAGAAAAGTACAGACGTTGTTCTTCGATTGAAAAAATGGGTGGGGAATAAAGATCTGCCTGTTCTGCTCTCGTGAGAATAGTAATTTCGTTTTTGATGGCCATATCAGGGCTGTTCCGTATTAAATGTACGATATTTACCTAATTTGCCACACTTATAAGTAGTAACCCACCTCCGCAGCCATTTATTGGTGTGGTCTACAGAG
>NZ_JAGGDM010000045.1:0-2496 GCF_017653625.1 Alteromonas sp. K632G | reverse complement strand
GGCTGGGACGCAAACATGTGGGCTGCTCACTTCGTTCGGATTTTAGCCCACATGCCTGCGCCCCTTATTCAAAAGTTAGGTGCCAAATCGTGGAAATTATCCCTCGAACATATCAAGTGCTAGCGGTTTTTTGTGTGGTTTATTGGGTAATATGGTTTGTTCCATTTACCACAGTAATTATAGGCACAGATGGAAGCTGGTTCTTTTCGGTTGGTATCATTTCGTTATGGCTATTCCCGGTTGCAATCATCGCTTGGCTATTTAAAAAAGTTAGAATTGTTGTGGTTCAGAAATTAGGTAAGCAAATGGCTTGGTGCAGTTTCGTTGTAATCTTGGCATTCTTCACATGGGGTTCGTTTCTCTTATTAAGTTTATTTGTTTACGGGGTTTAAATGCACCTAACAACACGCTTAATTCGCTCTCTGCGTTCGCTGGGACGCCTATACGCGGGGCGGCTTCGCCATTATGCCCCAAATGCCTGCGCCCCTTATTTAAAAGTTAGTTTTCTTATGATGATTCGTTTTATATTTTTAAGTTTGTTTATGATTGCAGGGACAACTATGGCTTCAAATGAAATAGGAGCACCTGAAGGAGTTTCGGCTGAAGATTGGGAAGCCTATCTAAAGCACAAAAAGGATTGGGAAGCCATGCTTCAGCAAAGGTTTGAAAGTGAACTCAAAGCGAATCCTCCTTTACCTCCTTGGGAAAAATTCCCTGAATATGAACCTAGCAATATATTTTGGCGAATGGGAACAGGTGAAGAGTATCTAATCGATTATTTTGGCGTTTATTTAAAGTACGCAAGTAAAGACGATATTCAAGCATATAAATTGAAATACCCCGCTCCTAAAATTTGGGAAAATTGGTATAACGAAAACTAACAAGTTAATTAAACAGTGGACGCAAAACAGCAGGCTTGCGCTCATGCTTCGCTTAGTTTAGCCTGCTATTTTTCGCCGTTTATTAAGGCGTTATATTGCAGGAGTAACATGGAAAGTCAGCTCGTAGTTTCATCAATATGGGAAGATGAATCTTTATTTGAAATCTCTATATTCGGTAGTAATGGGCAGTTCTCTGGCCAAGCAGATTGCTATACAAATAGAGAGGAGATTGAGCATCTGGGAAGACTTCTTGAGAAGTTTCCTCGAACCACAAAAGATGAGCTCGAGTTCAAAAGCCGTTCCACCCCTGATCTTTCTTATTTTTCCATTCATGCTTTCTGTACAGACAGTTCTGGCCATACAATGTTTGCTGTTACTATTGCTCACATCGAATCTTTCACTAATGTCAGAAACGAAAGCTATAAAGTTAACTTTGATATGAAAGTCGAGCCTCAAGCAATTTGTAACTTTGGTATACAGCTTCAGCGCATAGCGGTTAACCCTCTTGGTAAAACAAAGGCTGTATTGAAAAATGCAATATAACAAAAAAATTAAGTACGCCCGCTGCGCGGGCTGGGACGCAAACACGCTGGGCGGCTGCGCCATTATGCCCTACGTGCCTGCGCCCCTTATTTAAAAGTTATACACACAAGGAAGATTATGTATAAGCTCTTACTTTTATTTGTCTTTTTACCTCTATCGTTTACTGCCAATGCTGCTCTCTCAGAGGGAGAACTGGAGCAACTAGCGACAAAGTTTGTGGAAGCCAAAAATGCTCGACAGCAACCTGAAACTACAACTCAGGATATTGATGCCTTTATTAATTTAATTGCAGACGAATTCGTCGATGAACATGTGAAGTTTAAAGTAACGATTACGGAAAAGTCCGCTTTACGTGAAGGTATGATTGCCAAAATGAGTGACAAGATTTACTACAGTTCAATAGTTATAAACGAAATAATGACTGGGGGAAATGTTGCCATTATTAAAATGACTGAGTCAGGAAAAGTCAGACCAAATCATTTAGACAAAGATATAACCTACAGCTCAGTAAATATAGTAACCTTAGAATTCAATGATGATAAGTTGATTACGTATATTCGCAGGCATCACGGTTAATGTGTGTATAACAAAACGCTGTTGGCACTCCCTTCGATCGCTGGGACGCTAACTCGTGGGCTGGCTCGCTTCGCTCGGATTTTAGTCCATGTGTTATCGCCCCTTAGTGGGAAGTTATATTGCAAGGAGGCAAATTTGGGTTTAACTCAACATATTAAACTTCAGGATAAAGTGACTAAAGAGCAAGCATCGCTATTCCTAGATGATCTTTGCTCAGAACTACAATTTGAAAAACGCACAGAAAAATGGATTGTCCGTTCAATGCAAGGAAAAAGAATGATCTTTGAGATAGTAGTTACAGATTGCGGCTTTTATACTCATCGTTCAGGAGATTACTTTGAATTTTTAGGTTTTTTAATTGAGCAGCTTACTGAAAAATTCGGCACTATTTGGATTGAGGACGTTTAAGCGAAGCAATATAACACATATGAGCCTCCGGGCTGTCAATGAAAAAAGATAGCCCTTTGACCACTATTTCAAGATCAATACCGTTGCC
>NZ_JAGGDM010000044.1:0-3084 GCF_017653625.1 Alteromonas sp. K632G | reverse complement strand
TACGATATTTACCTAATTTGCCACACTTATAAGTAGTAACCCACCTCCGCAGCCATTTATTGGTGTGGTCTACAGAGAATTATGTCTTTTTAGAGGGGAAAATCCCTAGAACCCCTTGATGGAAGATACAGAAAAAAACGTCGTCAGTACTATTAACTATGCTAATGACCAGAAGCTGTATGGCTCGAAATTTGCGGGGCAAGTGTGTTTTAAAAAAACGTACTCTTCTTTAGCTGCAGCTAAGCGGCAGTTAAAGCTGCAAATCCACAAAAGTTTCGGCTGCGATGTTTCATTTTCGAAAAAAGTACTCTGCTATACAAACAGTTTTGGTGGGTACAAGTATCAAGAAAATGATATTGCTCTGAGCCCATTCAAGGTGAAGAACTCTGGCTTGGTAGATATTGCTGGTAACTCAGTTATTTACTTTACGTCTCAAGAGCAGTCGTCAATTAAAGAAAGCTTACTTAGTAAGTTAAATTTAATTGAAAGTAACGCGGAGCTAGACGATTCCGTTCGTAAACCGCTATCAAAAGCCTTAACTAATGGCTTTCATGATTGTGACCTTCGATATGGTTTTGATTATTGTCTGCAGCGTTTGGCGTGGTTAGCTGGTCAATATGCTATTTCTTTTGATCAAAGTAAGGATGGTTTTTCAGTATGTCATGTGTTAGCGCGCGACATGGCCTGTGAAGCCGAACTTTAAAATAAACAAGCCCAGTTTCTAACTGGGTTTTTTTATTTTAAACCAGTGATATTTGTTAGTGTACAATGCAGGCTACTGACTGAAGCAAGAGGAATATATGAGAAGTTTATCTGTGATAGTTATCACAAAAAATGAAGAAGATAGAATTGAAAGGTGTCTTGCGTCAGTTAAGACAATTGCAGATGAGATTATCGTTTACGATTCCGGCAGTACTGATAGAACAATGGAGATTGTTCAGAAGTACACAGAATACGCTTATGTAGCGAGCTGGGATGGGTATGGTGTTCAAAAACAAAGAGCTTTAGATAAAGCGACATGTGACTGGGTTTTATCAATTGATGCAGATGAAGAGGTTGATGCTGAACTGGCCGCTGAGATCAAAAACATTTTGAATCAAAGTTCCATAAAGCAGAACGCATTCAAAATGAGATGGAAAAATATCGTCTTTGGTAAACCTACGAGATTTGGTAGAACGGCCCGAGCCCCATTGCGGCTATTTAAGCGCGAGGGCGCTAGATTCGATGAAGCTATTGTGCATGAGAAGGTTCTTTACGATGGGGAAGCTGGTTTCATTAAAAAAGGTTTTTTAAATCACTATTCTATACGTAGTTTTGAGCATTTACTTTATAAGAACCGGCTTTACGCAGTGTTGATGGCTGAGAAAAAATACTCAAAAGGGAAAAAGAGTTATGGCATCCCGTTGGCTGTTATTAGAGGGCTGATTACGTTCATACAAATATACATCTTCAGGCTTGGCATTTTGGATGGAAGCAGAGGGTTAATTTATGCAGTTATCTATGCTCAGTATACCTTTAATAAGTACGCCGGTCTGTGGGCGTTGGAACAACAAAAACCTGATAGACAGAAACCTGTTAGTGACTAAGAGTAAAGATCGTGTAAGTGGGCTTTTCTCTATTATCAGTTACTAATGGTTAGTTTTGCCTTCTTTTTGCACTGATGCTATTAAGCCACGACTGCAGCCAGTGATATCTTGAATTTCCGTCCACGAATAGCGGGAACCGTCAGGTTTAGTTGATAGCAGTAGTTGCCCTATTTTTTCTCGCCGGTCATTATTTCGTGGACGTCCTTTGTATTTTCCAAGCGCTTTTGCTTTTTGTACTCCCTGGCGCTGCCTCTCTTTACGCAGCTCATAATCCTTCCTGGCAAAAATTGCCATCAAGTCAATGATGAGATTGTTGATTATCCGCATGATTGCACCTGTAATTTCATCACTGGCATCGGCCAGTGTGTGTGTGGTCGGTACATCGATGGCGATTATGCGAATGCTGTTGTCTGCTAATTCTGATTTA
The DNA here is from genome assembly GCF_017653625.1 of Alteromonas sp. K632G. NCBI lineage: Bacteria > Pseudomonadati > Pseudomonadota > Gammaproteobacteria > Alteromonadales > Alteromonadaceae > Alteromonas > Alteromonas sp. K632G. The sequence continues at coordinate 1,071 of NZ_JAGGDM010000044.1, read as the reverse complement.
AGCTTTTGCCAGTCGCTATCAGTGAGTCGGGTAAGACGGTCTATAGATTCAATTACAATCGCATCCCCTGGAGCACAAATATCTAGTAGTCGAATAAGCTCAGGCCGACTGAGAGTTGTGCCAGTCTCGTTCTCAATAAAGTTAGCTGTGATTGATATATTGAGTGATGCGGCAAAATCAGAGATCGCACTTATGGCGCGATTGGAATCTTGCTCTTTTGTTGAAGCACGTAAATACCCATAGAATCGCATATTAGTCTTTTTTACATAGGTTCTTATATTACGGTCTAATATACATCAGCTGGGAGAGTTATAGAACCGGCTTTTAACGGTACTGTAAAGGTATACCCTAAATGACCAAAAAGTTTTTCTGTTAAAAGTTTAAGGTAAATAGCTTGGTATAATCACTGCAATTAAAAACTGAGCTGGAGAAAGTGGTGCCAAATAAAAAGTGTTCGTTCGAACGATCTAAGTCCGATGCTCTTAAATGTAAAACAAGATTGGAATTTGGAAAGTCCTACGCAAGCTCTTATCAATTCGCTAGGAAAGGAGGATTTTTAGATCAGATATGTGGTCACATGCCATCCCAGTTCTCAAACTCAAGAAAGTGGCCACTTAACAAATGTATGGCTTCTGCTTCCAATTATGAAACTAGAAATGAATGGCAAGAGAATGTTCGTGGAGCTTACGAAGCTGCTCGAAGAAACAATTGGCTTGAAGTCTGCTGTAAACATATGCAATCGGGATATGAAAAAAATCTGGTGTGGACACTAGAGGCCTGTAAAAGATCGTCATCTAAGTATGAGAGTAAGCAGGAGTGGCGAGAAAATGAACCTAATGCCTATCATGCGGCTTGCTCAAAAGGCTGGTTGAAAGTATGTCAGGTACACATGCCGCAACATCATAAATTGAAGCAGATGTATTCTTTTTCTGAACTTTTGTCTATTGCACAAAGTTTTGGCTCTAGGACAAAGTGGTTTCGAGGTCATAGATCTTGGGGTTCTAGGGATTTTCCCCTCTAAAAAGACATAATCCTCTGTAGACCACACCAATAAATGGCTGCGGAGGTGGT
>NZ_JAGGDM010000043.1:0-3462 GCF_017653625.1 Alteromonas sp. K632G | reverse complement strand
TCGGTCGCTCGGACGCATTTACGCGGGGCGGCTTCGCCATTATGCCCCACGCAACTGCGCCGCTTAGCTTAATGTTATACGCAAAAGGAAATCTGTGAATAAAAAGGAATTTATTGGGCTTGTTGTATTAATTTGCTTACTCAATTTCGTACTTCAAATTTGGTATGCAGGTAATGCTGGCGATTTCATCGCAAATTATCTTGGCTACCCAGTAGGTGTTTTCATCATTCCTATTTTCATATCACAATTGCCTCCTTGTGTTACGCTTTTAGCTAGTTCAAAGCCGCTGGCGTCAAAACAAAAATTGCTCTTGTTTGGTATTCCTTGTTCTGTTTCGGTATGTTTAGTTTTTGGCTTTTACTTAGTAATGCAATATGGCGGTTAATTTTGGCAATTGCGTATAACAAAAAAATCAAGTCACTCACTGCGTTCGCTGGGACGCATACATGCGGGGCGGCTTCGCCATTATGCCCCACATGCCTGCGCCCCTTATTTAAAAGTTATGCATCAAGGAAAGATAAATGGAAATTTCATTCTTAGCGGATCAAAACTATTTTTGTAAAACCATTGCTGAATGGTATTACAATGAATGGGCAAAACATTACAACGTTCCATTCAATGTCGTTTTTGAAGACGTGAAAATCAAATCAAAATCAAAAACTAAGTTTCCACTTTGTTTTGTTGCTATGGACCAAAACAATGCTATTGGCGCTGTCGAACTCAAACTCTACGAAAATAAAGGCTACAACTATAAACATTGGTTGGGTGGCTTATTTGTGCTTCCGGATCATCGACGCTCCGGCATCGCAAAAAAGCTAATTCAAGCTGCATTAGACCATTCTCAGAAATTAGGAGTAGAAGCTCTTTATTTGCAATGTAAAACTGAACATTCGTCTTTGTATAGTTTATTTGGGTTTACCAGCATTCACTTGCTATCAGATAATACTTGCGTCATGGTAAAGGCTAGTGCAAATGCATAACAAGGCGCTCAAAAACGCCCCTGGCGGGGCTGGGACGCAAACGTGGCGCGGCTTCGCCATTATCGCGCCACATTCGCGCCCTTTAGCTTAGCGTTATATGCCATGAAACATTCGTGCTTTTTACTAATAATTCTTTCATTAGCTTTAGTTGGCTGTATAGCCAAACCTAGAGGATCTTATTACCAACCTTTCCACCCTCTTGGGCAAGCCGCATCTCGCACATGCGACGCGAATAGCAATAAAGTGCGCCTAGAAATAACTATCGAAGACGGTATAACTATGCAAACTCATTTGCTAGAGACAAGCAACGGTTCATTTGTTTTGGAAATTGGTTTTGTCTTAGAAAAAAATAAAGAAATCAAGCTACATTCAGACTCTATTGCAATACAATTTAATGAAGAAAAATCATTACTTGTATCGCTTAAAGAGTGGAAAAAACGAATACTAGTCGGAGGCGTTGTAAAGCAAAAATATCGTGGCTCAGTCTTCGAATACAATATGTCTTATAGTGAGTCTATAAGCATAACCGAAAGCATTGGAAACACTCTCAAAGTAACCGTCCCAGAATTTGAAGTTTCAGGTCAACGTAGACAACTTGCTCCAATAGTTTTCAAGAAAAAATCAGGAGAAGTACAGTGGTTACCGAAACTAAACTGTTAGCATATAACAAAGCGCTAAACACGTTCCCTTTGGTCACTGGGACACAAACGCAGCGGCGCTTCGCTATTATGCCGCTACGTTTGCGCCCGTTAGCTTAAAGTTATGTGCTTAAAGGTGTAAGCAGATGAAAAAGGTTTTAAATGGATTTCTACTAGGATTGGGATTTTCGATTGCTTTTGCATTGTTCATGACCATTTGGGCTATAACAGCTCAACCTAGAATCGAAGCCATGTTCGAAGAATCGTATAGCAAAGTAAAATCTGATTTCGATTCTTCTTTTATTGATAGCATGGGTTTAAAAATCGATAAAACTGTGATTCAAGACCAATCAGTTTTAATAAACTACAAAGTTAATAATATTGGTTCAGGTCTGGCGTCGCTATACTCCGTGAGATTCACCTTGAAAGCTTCAAATGGTCAATTTATGGGTAACTGCGACCATCAAATACCTGAGGCTTTTACTAATAATAACTTTATTTTTCTTTCAGTTCGCTGTTCGGATCTGCAGCTTCCAGCTAACGAGTTTGACGTTGCCATTGCTTCGGTTATTAAAAACCGACAACAATTTTAATTTACAGTAAGTTTAAATCGAAGGTTGAGTTTTGAACGCACATAACAACTCAATAAACTCACTCACTTTGTTCGCTGGGACCCATACACGTAGGGCGGCTTCGCCATTATGCCCCACGTGTTTGTGCCCGTTATTGGAAAGTTAGAACGCGTCAGCCTAAACTACGTTTGGCTTTATAAAAATATCAGTTCAACCGCCCTCACCTGCTGTTGCAAAAATCGCTCTGGCTTTTGGTGGTTTTAACTTCGCCGCTTTGAATTCAAAGGTCGCGCAATAGGCGCTTTATCGCCAAGTTCTTATTCGAGGCCAGCAAGCGCCATTGCACTTGGTAATTCATAGGGCGGCTTGCTTCAGTCAAATCACCTACATCACTGCACTGGCATTTTGCTTGTTTGCTTTAACAATCAATCGTATGCTGGCTTTATTAGTTTTTAAAAAAGCCAATGGAACAGGCTCTGCTTCTAACAAAGCGCTTAAGCCTCTCCCTTCGGTCGCTGGGACGCCTATACGCGGGGCGGCTTCGCCATTATGCCCCACGTATCTGCGCCCCTTAGCTTAAAGTTAGAAGTGCCAGAAGGATCTGCAAATGTCTTATTACAACTCAACTATTTTAAAGACCGCTGCAAAAGTTTCTTTTCTACATATTTCGTGGCTTGTTGCCCTAATTGGAATTCCGATTGTATTTTTTAGAGATGGCCTAGATTTAGTAGAGAAAGCACTATTGTTTAGTGGGTTATTGTTCTTTTTCTGGTTTGTATATTTACTTTTTTGCATTACATTTCATAGGCTAAGCATGCGAAATGAGCATAACAAGTTTGGCTATCTGGCAAAGGATGACCTCGAAAAAGGTAAAGAAGTTGGTACACATTTGGAGGGGTGGTAGCATGGCACTTCTAACAAAATGCTTAAGTACACTCCCTCCGGTCGCTGGGACGCCTATACGCGGGGCGGCTTCGCCATTATGCCCCACGTATCTGCGCCCCTTAGCTTAAAGTTATATTTATTCGGAGTACTATTCGTTGTCAAATCTACAATTCAACAAAAGAGAAATATTCCCCAATCCTTCGGATACATTTTTTTTCAAGCTGGAACCATTAGAAGCAATTAAAGATGAGTGTATTTTTGTATTAGATGCCAATGTACTCTTATTGCCATATACAACAGGAGTAAAAAGCAGGGCAACCGCATGAGTGCTCACTAATTAATCATGCCACTAAAACCCGCAGTTAGCACAGCTTCCAGATAGCTGGC
>NZ_JAGGDM010000042.1:0-4298 GCF_017653625.1 Alteromonas sp. K632G | reverse complement strand
TCGGTCGCTCGGACGCATTTACGCGGGGCGGCTTCGCCATTATGCCCCACGCAACTGCGCCGCTTAGCTTAATGTTAGAAGGCGCTAGTTTGAGGTGCATAGTTGTTTTGAAATCGCGAGAAATACCAACATCATTTCTTTTTTCTTCTAGGTGGTTTTTAAAACACTAAACGATTTGGCAGTAAAGGTTGTTTGAACTGTTTAGTTGTTTCAGGCTATCTTTAAACAAGGAAATTACAGGGGTTATTATCTGGTGGTTGTATTAGGTAATAGTGTTATTCAAGAGACAAAGGATGTTTACAGCATGTTTATTGCGCCGTCTAACAAAGCAAATCAAGTACGCTCCTTCGTCGCCGGACGCAAACTCGCTGGCTGGGGCTCATTCTTCGCCAAGTTTAGCCAGCAAGCCTGCGCCGCTTATTTGAAACGTTATGTGCAGGTTTAATTTATGAGGGTTAAATGGATTATTTCTCTTCATGCTCATGCGAAGCCGTTCGCGTAAAACTATCACTTCCTAGGTCAATCGAAAGCTATCAACCTAGAGAATGTGACTGCGACTTTTGTAAGCATCATAGTCTTGCGTACATATCAGATCCGCTTGGAAAGTTAAGCGTTAACTCAAGTGCCTCAGTCAATTTTTTAAAGCAAGGTTCAGAACAAGCCTCCTTTATTCAATGTTCTAGATGCAACCAAGTCGTGGCGGTTTTTTACGATGCAGAAAAAGTTAAAAAAGGTGCTGTATCCGCTACTCTATTTGCCAATCGTCATTCTTTCAATGAATATCAAACCACTTCACCTAAATTGTTGAGTTCGGCAGATAGACGTGAGCGTTGGGGTAATTTATGGTTAACTGTGGTTTTAGAAATAAGCGAAAACACATAACAAAAAAATCAAGTTCGCCCGCTGCGCGGGCTGGGACGCAAACATGCGGGGCGGCTTCGCCATTATGCCCCACACGTCTGCGCCCCTTATTTAAAAGTTAGCCGTCATTTACTTACAGCATTAAAATGTAGGTTCAGACGTGACATTTCAGCATCAAGGTTGTTTCGCTAGGTTGTCTTTACGGCTTACTTTTTCCATAGTTTCAACGGCTTTAGCAACGCGCTTTTCATCAGCATCTTAATGCCAGCACTCAACATCACCAGCTTTCTAAACTCGTTCTTTTATCCGGCAATGTCGTTAACATCTGGCATTTCGCACAGGGTTGTTTTATCTTAAATTCAATAATTTAAACACGCGGCCTAATTGGCTAGTGGTGGCAGCAAAGCTGCGTACTTTTCTTTGTACGCCTAACAAAACGCTGTTGGCACTCCCTTCGGTCGCTGGGACGCTAACACGTGGGCTGACTCGCTTCGCTCGGATTTTAGCCCACGTGCTAGCGCCCCAAAGCTTAGCGTTAGCTTTCCGGAGGCTTTATCGACATTTTTTCTCTAGGAACCGGTTTCGTACTCTTCATTATTTTGGTTTTAAAATTAGAGTCGGTGATTCCTGTTGAGTTTTTGGATAAATCAGCACGAACTTTTAATGATCTCGGAGAGATTGTTCAAGTGCGCACAAATTCATATTCCCGTTTTTATAACACTAAAGGGAAATTGATAAAAAAATCGGATATCGTAAAAATCCAAAAGGCAGGCTGCCTTACTCTTTTTACTTATTCAAATAACGCTATTGATATTATGGTGCATCCAAATAATAGAGACTTAGTGTTTAACGCAGCCAAAGGTATATTTTCTGGGGCTCAAGTCGTTGAAATCGAGTTGGAAAGCTAACAACCCAATCAACACACTCACTTCGTTCGCTGGGACGCATACACGCGGGGCGGCTTCGCCATTATGCCCCACGTACCTGCGCCCGTTATTGGAAAGTTAGTTCGCACTTAAATTTCGTGGAATGGCAAAACTCAATAGATGAAAGTAGTAGCAATAAGTGGTATGTCTGGAAGTGGAAAAACTTCCCTTGTTAACCAGCTGTCTAATTCTCTGTCGTGTCCATCAATTCTCTTCGACGACTTTGTAGATGGACAGACATATCCCACAGATATGAAGAAATGGTTACTTGACGGTGCGAATATCTCAGATATTAAAACACCTAGAATGGATAAAGCATTACTGAATTTAGTATCAAGCTCCAAAGCTGAGTTCATCTTTGTAGAAGAACCATTTGGGAAATGCAGGGCACCTATTTCTTCACTAGTAGACAAGGTAGTATTGCTGGATATGCCTATTGATATCTGTCTTTCTCGCATTATTTCCAGAAATATAGCGCAGTCAGAAGAAGGCGCATTTAAAAATATAAGTCAGTACTTGGTCAAATATAATGAGTTTTTAAGGGATGTTTATATTGAGACAAACACCCAAACACGTGGTACAAGCGATTTAATTATTAATAAAGTGCTATCTGCACAGACGTTAGAGGATACTGTTATTCAGTGGCTCAGAGCAGGTGCGAACTAACAAGCCGCTGTAATCGGTCGCAAGCTCCCTGGGACAATAACACGTGGCCTCAGTCGCTTCGCTCCAAATTTTAGCCCACGTGTTATTGCCCCTAAGCGGGGTGTTATATGCCAAGGTATAGATGAAAACATTTCAGGTAGTTTTATTGTCAGTTCTTGGCATTTCTCTTTTGCTAACAGCTGCGTTTAGAATACTCAATATAACTGATTATCTATTAATTACTGGCGCTCCAGCTTTAATCATTTTGTGTTTAATTTTTCTAGGCCATTTCGTAACATTAGATGAAGAACTAAGCGGGGGTTGGTCAAACCCAGATGGCTCAAAGAAAATTGCTGCGCTTTCTATAGGTGAGCTCGTGATAAAATTTTTAGTATTGGTGTTTTGTCTTTGGCTAGTTTTTGGTTAATCTGCACAATGGCATATAACAAGCAAATCAAGCTCGTTCCCTTCGGTCACTGGGACAAATACTCGTTGGCGCGTTCCGCATTTTCGCCAACAAGTATTTTCCCCTTATTAGGGTGTTAGAAGGCGTCAGCCTAAACTACGCTTGGCTTTATAAAAATATCAGTTCAACTACCCTTACCTGCTGTTTCAATCATCGCCAAAGCATTGGTAGTTTTAATGTCACCGCGCTTACTTAAAAGGTTGCGCAATAGGCGATTTATCGGCTAGTTCTTATTTTCAGTCAACAAGCGCCATTGCACTTGGTAATTCATAGGGCGGCTTGCTTCAGTCAAATCACCTACATCACTGCACTGGCATTTTGCTTGTTTGCTTTAACAATCAATCGTATGCTGGCTTTATTAGTTTTAAAAAAAGCCAAAGGAACAGGCTCTGCTTCTAACAAAGCGCTTAAGCCACTCCCTTCGGTCGCTGGGACGCCTATACGCGGGGCGGCTTCGCCATTATGCCCCACGCATCTGCGCCCCTTAGCTTAAAGTTAGAAGGCGTCAGCCTAAACTGCGTTTGGCTTTATAAAAATTCCAGTTCAACTGGCCTCACCTGCTGTTTCAATCATCGCCCAAGCATTGGTAGTTTTAATGTCACCGCGCTTACTTAAAAGGTTGCGCAATAGGCGCTTTATCGGCTAGCTCTTATTTTCAGTTAGCAAGCGCCATTGCACTTGGTAATTCATAGGGCGGTTCGCTTCAGTCAAATCACCTACGTCACTACGCTGTCGTTTTACTTGTTTGTGTTAATAATCAATCGTATGCTGGCTTTATTATTTTTTAAAAAAGCCAATGGAACAGGCTCTGCTTCTAACAAAGCGCTTAAGCCTCTCCCTTCGGTCGCTGGGACGCCTATACGCGGGGCGGCTTCGCCATTATGCCCCACGCATCTGCGCCCCTTAGCTTAAAGTTAGGCGTCATTTACTTACAGCATAAAAATGTGGGTTCAAACGTGACATTCCAGCATCAAGGTTGTTTCTCCAGGTTGTCTTTACGGCTTGCTTTTTCGGTAGTTTCAACGACTTTAGAAACGCATTTTTCATCAACACCCCAACGCCTATATTCAACATCACCAGCTTTTTAAACTCGCTCTTTTATCCAGTAATGTCGTTAACATCTGGCATTTCGCACAGGGTTGTTTTATCTTAAATTCAATAATTTAAACAAGCTGGCTAATGAGCTAGTGGTGGCAGCAAAGCTGCGTACTTTCAGTTGTACGCCTAACAAAACGCTCAAGCCACTCCCTTCGGTCGCTGGGACGCCTATACGCGGGGCGGCTTCGCCATTATGCCCCACGTATCTGCGCCCCTTAGCTTAAAGTTATAAGGCGTCAGCCTAAACTTCGTTTGCCTTAGTAAAAAAAGTGGTGCAACTACCCTTACCTGTTTTCATTAGC
>NZ_JAGGDM010000041.1:0-4353 GCF_017653625.1 Alteromonas sp. K632G | reverse complement strand
CTTCGCTATCCGTGAAGGTGGCCGTACTGTAGGTGCTGGTGTTGTAGCTAAGATTCTTTAATCTAAGCAAACCAAAGTGTTAAAAGAAGGCGCTCATTAGAGCGCCTTTTTTGTGCGTGGAATTTAGTGGACATGGTAGGGAAGGGCTTTGTGCGCCTCGTAAACCCGGCGTAAACCCATCCATGGGGCCTTCGCTACAGCATCCATGCTGTAGAGAGTTTCCGAGGCCCACAAAGCCCTTCCTTCCAAAGCGTACCATCGTAAGGAGCCACCAAGGTGAGAGGGACTCGCCCCCACCAGAAACACGGCGTGAATCCATCCATGGAGCCTCCGCAGCAGCTTCCATGCTGCGGAGGGTTTCACATGGGCTTCTACTGGCGCTTCTGTCAACACAGTAGACTGTTGTTGGTAGGGTAAAGGTCACGGCGTAAACCCATCCATGGGGCCTTCGCTACGGCATCTATGCTGTAGAGAGTTTCCGAGGCGCACGAAGTCCTTCCTTCTAAACGTGCCATCGTACTCAGATAGTGATTAATCCCATCAGAAACGCGGCGTGAATCGATCAATGGAGCCTGTGCAGCTGCATCTATGCTGTGGGAGGTTGTAGATGGGGGATACTCCCTCTCTTGTAAATGCCAGCATCTACTATTGGTATAGTTGGGGATAACCCATCCATGAGGCCTCAGCCAAAGCACTTATACTGTCAAGAAGGTCATAACGGCAGGCCCATGTATCTGACAAATACGAGAATAAATCTCATTTGCATTGAGTCGCTGCGTAAAATCTGTATTATCTATCGCCTCGAAAGATTAAATAGCCATGAATAAGGAATAGCAAAACATTTATGCGCTTCTCATTAGGCAGTATTAGACAATGGCATTGGATAAGTGGGGCGTGGTGTCTTGTCGGCATATTACTGTTTTCCTTAACGGGTATAACCCTTAATCACGCTGCAGATATTCCTGCCAATAAAAAAGTGACTGAAATAGAAGCTACGTTGCCTGCATCTATAATAGATGACTTTGTGGCGTTGCCAGAGGGTGACGCTGTTATTCCTGATGTCTTGGTGGATTTCGTATCTGATAAGTATGGTGTTGCTATCCCTATTTCGGTGGTGGGTGAATGGGACGGTATTGAATATTATGCGTCGTGGCCTGGTCCGGGTACAGATAGTTGGGTGGCTGTAGATAGTGAACTTAAAATGGTCACTTTTGAAAGCGTGGATAGAGGATGGATTTCGTATTTCAACGATCTGCACAAAGGTAGAAATACGGGAGTAGTGTGGCCTTGGTTTATCGATATTTTTGCTGTTGCCTGCATTATTTTTAGTGTCACGGGTTTGCAGTTACTTATGCGACATGCACCCAGTAGAGCTTCAACTTGGCCTGTAACTGTTCTGGGCGTATTAATCCCATTTGTCATTTTGCTGTTATTTGTACATTAGCGGTTTTGGGGCGTGAACTTGAAAAGGAGTGAAAAAATGAAAGTGCGAAATGGTCTTGCGATAGCGTCTGGTGCGCTAGGGCTTATGTTAGCCTCGTCAGTCTCTATGGCTGCGCAGTCAGTAACGCTTGATATAGCCTTACCTCAGCTAGATGTGGCTGAGTATCATAAACCGTACGTGGCTGTATGGATTGAAAACAATAAGCGTAAATCGACTCAAGTGGCGGTGTGGTATGACGTCGATATGCGTGAGCACGAAGGTAAAGAGTGGCTTAAAGATCTTAGACAATGGTGGCGTCGTGGTGGTAGAAGTTTAGATTTACCTTTCGACGGTTTAACCAGCGCGACGAAAGGTCCTGGTACGCACCTCATCGATACTCAACTTAATAGCGCCTTAGCGAAGTTGAGTGACGGAGATTATACCCTTCGAGTAGAAGCATCACGTGAAGTGGGCGGCAGAGAAGTATTGTCTATTCCATTTAGTCTCCCTTTATCAGCGAAAATACTCCCCGTTACGGTGGAAGGCAAATCAGAAATTGGGCGCGTTTCATTGCGTCTGGAAGATGAATAAACTCTCAGAGAACATTATGAAAAAATTATCAATTACTACATCATTCGTTGCAATAGCCGCAACATTAGCAGTGTCATTTTCTGCCAGCGCTCACCGCGCATGGGTATTACCAAGTTCAACTGTACTATCGGGTGAGGAAGCGTACGTAACATTTGATGCCGCTATCTCAAATACTATCTTTCACCCAGATCATTTCGCAATGAATACTGACGACTTAGTCGTGACTGCACCAAACGGCGAAACAAAAGAGACTGAAAATAGCGCCCGTGGGAAATATCGCACCACTTTCGATGTAAAGCTGGAGCAGGAAGGCACTTATAAGATCACGTCTTTCAGTTCTGGTATACGTGCCTTTTGGAAAGATGACGAGGGTAAGCGCAAAATGTGGCCTGGTCGTGGTGAAGCTTATGTGGCTGAAGAGTTTGCTACATCAGTACCGAAAGAGGCAACAGATTTACGTATTACCCAAGGCTCTCGTCGAGTGGAAACCTTTGTAACCCTTGGTGAGCCTTCAGAAAAGGTATTTACACCAACTAACGAAGGCTTAGAGCTTATCCCAGTAACTCACCCGAATGATTTGTTTGCTACTGAAGCCGCTACCTTTACTTTGCTTATCGACGGCGAACCAGCAGTGGGTGCAGAGGTTGAAGTTGTTCGTGGTGGTATGCGTTACAGAAATGACCAAGAAACGATTTCGGTAACATCTAATGACGAAGGGCAGTTTGAAGTTACTTGGCCACAAGCAGGCATGTATTTTATCGAAATTGGTTATAAAGATGATAAAGCTGAAAAGCCAGCAACGGTAAGAACGGGAAGTTACTCAGGTACTTTCGAAGTGCTACCGCTATAAGCTTAAGCATTTACTGAGATACTTTAAAAGTACCATGACTGAAACTCACCGTTTACTTATTGCACTATCTAGCATCACGCTTTATGTGTTGTGGGTAGCGGTGATTTTTTATAGGAATAGGAAAAAGCGCTCCGTCACCGATCCTCTAACATACAATACACATGTAAATAGCCGCGATAGTAAAAATCAAACCCTTATTGTTTATGCCAGCCAAACCGGCACCGCAGAAAAGATTGCGCGGGCTAAAGCTGCAGCACTGGCTGAGCATGAAACGATTACTTTGGTTTCCATGGCGTCGTTAAACCTTTCGATGCTCGGCAATGTATCAAAGGCGCTGTTTGTAGTTAGCACTTATGGTGAGGGTGAGCCGCCAGATGCAGGCACTCGCTTTTATCATGCTTTGCAGCGAGCCAAAAAGAGTGGGGCCACACCTTTATCGAACTTGTCATACGAAGTTATCGGTTTGGGAAGTCGGGAATACAAACAGTTTTGCCGTTTTGCAGTGGCTCTTTATGAGAACGTAAGCTTACTGGGCGGCACGCCATTAACATCACTCACCACATTAGATAGTGGAAAAGGTGAACATTTAGTCCATCTTGATTCTTTAGCGACTGAATTATCTGAACAAATGCAACCTTGGGTATTAGAACACCGCAAACAGCTCAATCAAGACGATACCCGTGGTTTATATGCAATAACCTTAAAGCAGCCGCCATCAGCCCGTGAGGCTGGTAAAGTGCCACTAACTTGGGAAGCGGGGGATATCATTGATATCTACCCTGACATGACGCAAGGGTACCTTTCTTTACAAGAGCCCTCGAGCCGGAACTTAAAAGAGCCCTCGAGCCGGAACTTAAGAGAGCCTTCGAGCGAGAACTTAAAAGAGCTCTCGAGCGGACACTTAAAAGAACCCTCGAGCGGGCACCCAAGAAAACGAATAGGACGTTCGTACACCATTGCGTCGGCACCGCAAGAAAATGACTTGAAGCTGATAGTAAGAGAAGTACGAAAAGAGCATGGTGAACTAGGCTATGGCTCTGGTTTTTTAACGAGCAAATTGCCGATGAACCAGCCTGTTTATGCGCAAATACGTAAAAACACGAATGCGGTTATCACCGATACGCAGTGTCCATTAGTGCTTATAGCGGCCGGAAGCGGTATTGCAGGCGTTAGAGCGCAACTTGCTAAACGAGCCATGCTTAAAGATGGCGGCCCAGTGTGGATTTTTTACGGTGAACGAAGCCCAGAAAAAGATGACATTTTGCCCAAAGCACTATCTCCTTTTCACAATGCATCGTGTATTCATAAACGCTCTGTGATTTTTTCAAAGCCTTCTTTAGAGCCAAATATTGCACCAAATCAATATGTACAACACTTGATAGTAGAACAAGCTGATGCTTTGAAAGTATTCCTAAGGCGTGTTGATCTTTCGTGATTGGTTTTTGAGCAGCATGGTAAAGAGTTATAATTTGCTTCGCCAAAAGTAAAA
>NZ_JAGGDM010000040.1:0-4542 GCF_017653625.1 Alteromonas sp. K632G | reverse complement strand
GGCAACGGTATTGATCTTGAAATAGTGGTCAAAGGGCTATCTTTTTTCATTGACAGCCCGGAGGCTCATATGTGTTAGCTGCCATTGTCAAATTGAAAAATGATAGCATATACGCTAGCATGTAAACCATGAATAAAGTAGTTATTGACACCAGTGTACTTATTAGCGCCCTGATTGGCAAAACAGGGCCAGCCCGAGAAGTGATAAGGCAATGCTTGTTGGGGGATTTAAAGCCGCTGATTAGCACGACCTTATTCTTGGAGTACGAAGCAGTAAGCAAGCGAGACAAAATTAAAGAATTGTGCCCGCTTACTGAGGACGAAGTGAGCGAGTTGCTAGCAGCATTTTTTAGTGTTTGCGAATGGGTGCAGATACATTATTTGTGGCGGCCAAATTTAAAAGATGAAGGCGATAACTTTCTTATAGAGCTTGCAGTGGCAGGAAATGCCGAGAGCATTATTACGAATAACCTAAAAGACCTGAGAAATGCGGAATTACAATTTGATGGTTTGAAAGTGTTAGCGCCTGAAGATTATTTGAGAGGAGTTTAATATGTCCACTTTAACTGTACGTTTACCAGACGATAAGCATAATCGATTGAAGGCTTTGGCAGCGCATAAAAAGTTGAGCTTAAACAAATTGATAGAAGAATTGTCTACGCAAGCGATAGCTGAATTTGATACTGAGGTAAGATTTAAGGCGATTGCTGCTACTGGAGACAAAAATAAAGGTTTGGAACTTCTAGATAAGCTTGATTCACATTTTGGCAGCTAACTTTTAAATAAGGGGCGCAAACTTGTGGGCTAAAATCCGAACGGAGTGAGCAGCCCACATGTTTGCGTCCCAGCCCGCGCAGCGAGCGAACTTAATTTTTTTGTTATACCTTACACTATTCTTCATATTTCCGAATCACCGCTACTTTGCCATCTTCGATTTCCAAAACTTCCATCGTTGAGTAATGTAATTCTATGAGTTCATTTGTTTGGGGGTGTACTCCCTTGCTAGATGTAGTGTATGTAATGGCAATTGCATTGTGAGCGGGAATAACTTGCTTCAAGGTAGCTTCATATACCGAATGAGAGCCCAAATAAAACAGCATCCCTTCGCGTATACTTTCTCTGCCGTCAGGTAATCGCGAATCATCTGAGTCGTAGGGCAAGTGTTGGTGGGCGACATCGGCCTTAAGGAAAGACAGGTAGTGCTCTAAGTCTTTTTCAGTAGCATCGGGAGATTGAGTCGCTGCCCATGCTGAAAAATACCTGTTACCGAGTTCGGATAAGCCTGTGTCTGCTATTGCGTTAAGTGACCAGAATAAAGTGACTAAAGAAAGTGTCCATCTTTTCATAAAAACCTCCACTGTTTAAATTAGGTATAACTTTCCAATAACGGGCGCAGGTACGTGGGGCATAATGGCGAAGCCGCCCCGCGTGTATGCGTCCCAGCGAACGTAGTGAGTGTGTTGATTGGGTTGTTATACCCGTGCCTAATCATATATGCCAGGCGTTAAAACTTGCATTAACTTCTCAGGGTTTTCAACAGATGTAAAACCAAACTGCGAGTACAATCCGTGTGCGTCACTTGTTGCTAGCATAAACCTACGGAGACCTTGCAGATCTGGATGGGATGATATGTTTTCCATAAGTTGTTTACTTATCCCTTGACCACGATACTTTTCTATTACAAAAACGTCGCTTAGATATGCAAATGTAGCTTTGTCCGAAATAACTCTAGCAAAACCGACTTGGCGTCCATCGTTAGCATAGGCTCCAAATACAAGGGAATTGTCTATGGATTTTTGTAATGTTGAGAGCGGAATGTTTTTTGCCCAATAGGAGTTAGCCACGAAGGAGTGGATTAATTCGATGTCTAAGTCATCGTGGCTTGTACTTATATTAATTCCTTTCATGATAGCGATCCTTCAGAGGGTATAACTTTTAAATAAGGGGCGCAGGCATGTGGGCTATAATGCGAAGCAGCCCACGTGTATGCGTCCCAACGAACGAAGTGAGTGACTTAATTTTTTTGTTATGTGCCAAGCCTCAATCTCCTTCCGAATTTACATTAGGTGAGTTTGGGTTATTTGCCATATAACCTTTCTCTGAAATACCAGGCTTAATTCCTTTAAGTATTCCATACGCCACTATTGGGCCAAAAATTGGAGCGAACAAAGCGAATACTCTATAACGTTCTAATTCATTTATTTTCTTTGAAGCGTACCTATTATTTTTAATTTTCTGAAGCCTCAAAATCACCTTGGATACCTGTGATGTGACAACAATTGCAAAAACAAAATGAACTAGAAGTACAGCTAATAAAACGATAATAATTTTGGTTTCACTCATGGCATATAACTTTTAAATAAGGGGCGCGGACATGTGGGCTAAAATCCGAACGAAGTGAGCAGCCCACATGTTTGCGTCCCAGCCCGCGCAGCGGGCGAACTTAATTTTTTTGTTATACCTTACACTATTCTTCATATTTCCGAATCACCGCTACTTTGCCATCTTCGATTTCCAAAACTTCCATCGTTGAGTAATGTAATTCTATGAGTTCATTTGTTTGGGGGTGTACTCCCTTGCTAGATGTAGTGTATGTAATGGCAATTGCATTGTGAGCGGGAATAACTTGCTTCAAGGTAGCTTCATATACCGAATGAGAGCCCAAATAAAACAGCATCCCTTCGCGTATACTTTCTTTGCCGTCAGGTAATCGCGAATCATCTGAGTCGTAGGGCAAGTGTTGGTGGGCGACATCGGCCTTAAGAAAAGACAGGTAGTGCTCTAAGCCTTTTTCAGTAGCATCGGGAGATTGAGTTGCTGCCCATGCTGAAAAATACCTGTTACCGAGTTCGGATAAGCCTGTGTCTGCTATTGCGTTAAGAGACCAGAATAAAGTGACTAAAGAAAGTGTCCATCCTTTCATCAAAACCTCCACTGTTTAAATTAGGTATAACTTTAAGCTAAGGGGCGCAGATACGCGGGGCATAATGGCGAAGCCGCCCCGCGTATAGGCGTCCCAGCGACCGAAGGGAGAGGCTTAAGCGCTTTGTTAGAAGCAGAGCCTTTACCTTTGGACGTTTTAAAAACTAATAAAGCCAGCATACGATTGATTGTTAAAGCAAACAAGTAAAATGCCAATGGAGTAATGTTGGTGATTTGACTGGAGCATGCCGCCATTTGAGCTACCAAGTGCAATGGTGCTTGCTGGATGAAAATGAGAACTTGGCGGTAAAGCGCCTATTGCGCAACCTTTGAATTTAAAGCGGCGAAGTTAAAACTACCGAAAGCCAGTGCGATGTTGGGAACAACAGGTGAGGGTGGTTGAATTAGTATTTTTATAAAGCCAAACGTAGTTTAGGCTGCCGCCTTCTAACGTCGCCTTAAGTGGCAGCTAGATTGTAGGGCGTTTGTGTAAAATGGCGAAGCCATAGACAATAAGACCGGAGAGCTAGCTGTCCAAATGAACGCAGTGAATGGCTTAAAGGCCTTGTTATACGTTCTTTACACATATTTTGTAGAGTAATCCTGTAAAACACTTTTTAGTTCATTGGTTGAACACTTTAGATTGTCTAAAACCAACACTATTGGTGTTTTGTACCAAAACTTTGTAATTCTAAAGTACAAATTCGAGAACCAATCAAGATGGCTAAAAAACTCACTATCGTCTTTTAGCAAGACTGAAAAATGAGGGGGTGGATCAATCGCTGGGTATTCAATTGTTTTAACTTCAGACCACTTTATTAAAATATCATTGGGCAATGTTGAATTGTCGATTAGACCTTCCGGTGATAAAAGCAAACCAACAGATGAGCTTCTAACAACTTGAAACTGCGCATATGCATATGTACTCATAACCGTGCCGACAGACAGAAAAAGACAAAACTTAGTTATGCTTACTTCACCTGAAATAATCCAATAGCCACCAAATACGATACAGGTAATACCTATCAGGGTACTCAAAATCATATAAAATAAAGCCTTACCTTTACTGATAGCTATCTGCACTATTTCTCCCTGAACGTATAACTTTTAAATAAGGGGCGCAGGCATGTGGGGCATAATGGCGAAGCCGCCCCGCATGTATGCGTCCCAGCCCGCGCAGCGGGCGTGCTTAATTTTTTTGTTATAAGCCATTTTAAATACAACCTAGTTTAGCTACGTTAATCACCACAGCCACCACCAGAATCTGAACCCTCATTCCCCGAATATAGATTGCTACTACCAGAACCGTCCGCAACAGGATTGCGACCTTTTACTTTGGGGTTTATTGAGCGAAGGACAACCAAAGTAATAGCAGGCCCACCTATTGGAATAAGCCAATTGACAAGTAAGGTAATAGCTCGAGAGCTATTATTGATAAACAATGTGCTGTGAACCGCTAGAGTATTAAAAAATGCCCAAGCCAAATGAACACACACAATCCCAGCTAATAAGTAAACCATAAGTTAGGTTTTCCTAGTGGCATATAACTTTTCAATAACGGGCGCAGGCACGTAGGGCATAATGGCGAAGCCGCCCTGCGTGTATGCGTCCCAGCGAACGA